>JACDAW010000451.1 GCA_013695245.1 Pyrinomonadaceae bacterium
GAGCTCCGCAAGCAGAATTTGCGATTGACCTATCGCCCCGGCTACTTCGCGCGCTCCGGCAATTCCCCGACCGCGCAGCGGCCGAGCAATGCGCCGCATCGGCCGTGAAAATTCCCTTTCAGATTACGCTTACCGAAAATTTATAGTAATGACAATTCACGCCGCGCCTTGCTATACTGCGCGGCGGCGCGAGTTTTTGCTGTCGCGTGCCACACATGCTCAGCCCTGTTTTAATTTCTCACGGCTAGAGCTTCCTTCAAACTTTCAGTCATTCTTTGCCTCGCCCGTTCCTATCAAGCAGTAGTTCTTCAAGCAGCGTTTCGATAAATCGGATTCGTCTCCTCCACATGCAGCCGACAACCGTTCAACAGTTCGCTAAAATTTTAGCTGCCAGCAGCGACACTGCCTTCCTCTGCGCGACCTCCCGATTGCTTGAACCTCTCGGCTACGAAGTCGTTCACGCGACGGACGGAAATAACGCCATTGAAGCGGCTCGCTCCTTCCAGCCGGATGCGATTATCGTCTCACTTTCGAGCGGACGCATCGGCGATCTTGAGCTTTGTCGCCGCATAAAAGGAGATGCTCCGACGTCTTCCATACCCGTGTTGCTGATAGTCAACGCCGAGGCTGACAAAGACTGTGAGCAGTTGCCTGATTATGAGGCCGACGTTTGTTTGCTCGCGCCGCTTAGTGAAGGCGAGTTGCTTGTCAACGTCGCGCGCCTCGCAGAGCGGCATCGCGTCGAGCTTTTTCACAAAGAACAACCTCACACTGGCGGATGCGATGACTCGTATAAAACTTCCCGCGCCGGACAAATTTCGAGTGTCGCGGAAGCGGCGTGCAAGCCACGCGATCTTACCGCGCTTAGCGACACCGCCGAAAGCAGGGTAACGAATGGAATCGCGCAAGCCGAGTTGTTCGAGATGGTGATGCGCGCCAAACAGGAATGGGAAGCGACTTTCGATGCGATGTCCGATGGCATCTTTATCTTTGATCACTCGAAGCGTTTGTCGCGCGTCAACCGCGCTGGCGCGCGGCTGGAAGATTCGCTGCCGCATCAACTCTTGAATCGCCGTTGTTGCGAAATTCTGCGTGTGGGTGAAAGCGGCGCGGCGGGCTGCATCGTCGAGCGGATCATCAACGAGGGTCGGAGCGCCACCATTGAGGTCACGCCGGATAAATTGCAGCGTCCTTTGCTCGTTACGGTCGAGCCGGTTAAGGAGGATGGCGCGGTGGTCGGCGCGGTCTGCACGGTGCGCGACCTGACGGAACTGCGCGAGATCGAGGCGGTGGCGCGCGAACGTCATTCGCTTTTAATGAGCGTTTTAGATTGCGCCCGCGAATCTATTTTTGCACTCGACGCTGAAGGAGTTATTCAGTGGTGTAATAAAGCGACGAGCGAAACGAGCGGCTACGCGATGGATGAAATAGTCGGGAAACATCTTTTAGCAACTGTGCCGGAGGCTGAACACGCGCGCGTTACTGAATACTTTATGCGCGCCCTCAACGGCGAACCGCAAAGCTACGAGATGAGTTACCGCGCGCCGGACGGACACCTCCGCTATTCGCTCGTGGACGAAGCGCCGCTCATTATTGACTGGCGCACAACGGGCGTGCTCGCCATGGCGCGCGATGTGACGCAGCAGAAACTTGTGCGCGAACGCGCCGCGCAGTCCGATAAACTTCGGGCGCTCGGACAACTCGCATCAGGTGTCGCACACGATTTTAACAACGCACTCGCCGCCATTCTCGGCCGCGCACAACTTTTGCGCAGGCTCGTCACTGACGAACATTCATTACAAAACCTTGACATCATTCAAACAGCCGCCGAAGATGCGGCTGCAACCGTGCGCCGCATACAAACCTTCGCGCGGCAATCTCAAACAAAGACCTACGCATCGCTCGACGCGCGCAGCATACTTCGAGATTCAATCGAAATCACGCGCACGCGCTGGGAGAATGATGCGCAAGCACGCGGACTTCAATACGATGTTGAACTGAAAATTGAGACTCCGCTCTTCATACTGGGCAACGTTTCCGAACTGCGCGAAGTGTTCGTCAATTTAATCATCAATGCGATTGACGCGATGCCGCAGGGTGGGCGTCTGTTGATTAGCGGCGCGCGCGAGGACGGGCGCGCGCGGCTTCGTTTCGCTGATAATGGCACGGGGATGCTGGAAGAAGTGCGCGTACGAATCTTTGAACCCTTCTACACCACGAAGGGCGCGCACGGCACAGGACTCGGCTTGTTTATCAGCTACGGCATTATCGAACAGCACGGCGGAGCGATCAGCGTCGAATCAATGACCTCGCAGGGTACGACCTTCACGCTCGATCTGCCCGCGTCAGAAGAGAAAGTAGTGAAAGGCGAACTTCCGCAAATTACCGATGATGTCGCGCCGCTTTCGATCCTCGTCGTTGACGACGAAGATTTTGTCCGCGAGACTCTTGTTGAAATGCTCTCCGCTTTTAAACATCACGTTAGCGAAAGAGCGAGTGGGGCGGAAGCGTTGGAAGCGTGCGAACGTAGAAAATTTGATATGGTGTTTACCGATCTTTCGATGCCGGGAATGGATGGTTGGGCGGTGGCGCGCGGAGTGCGGCATCGCCAAAGAAACGCGAAGGTAGTGCTCGTGACAGGTTACGGCACGAATGCGACGCCGCCTCACGATGCCGAGGAGATCGTTGACGAAGTGCTCGGCAAGCCATTCGACTTCAATCAGATCAGGGAGATGCTGGCTCGTCTTTCCGTTAAAATGGTAAGCACTTAGCGCCAACTTAAATCTTAAGCTTAAATCTTACAATCTCAGCTTGAGTTCTCAATACGTCTTCCGCCGCAAAGTCGTTACCTTTCTCCGCGTGCCTTCTCCACCTGCGTTTCAAGATCGACAACGAGTTTGCGCACGCCCGGCTGATCGGCCGTCTCAAGTGTGCGGAGAGCTTCATCGAGCACACGCCGTTGATGTTCCGGCCAGAGAGACGCGCCCACGACGCTCCCAATTTCTCCCGCGTAATACCCGGCGCGCGGCGGTCGCACAACGTCCGGGATTTCACGCTCAACCGCAAGCATCATCGTCGGGATGCCTGAAGATTCAAGCGCGCGCGCCGCAAGCGACATTGTCTGATGACACAGACGCGAAGCCGGAATAAGCAATGCTGCCTGCGCTTCATAACGCCTGACGCGCTCGACGAGGCGCGGCAGCGAATCTTGCGATGCGAGCAAAGACGCATCGGGAATGAAGCCGCAGAAACTCCAGAAGGCGGGCGCAACTCCACCGATGATGCCGTTTGATTCAAACTCAAAAAGACGTTGCAAAGGAATCTGCGCGTTCATGTCTCGCTTGACGGCCGCTGCGTTGTAACCGCGCGCCGAGTAGCGCAAATCTTCTGCTTCAATCTCAGTCGGTATCTCGCGGAAACTCGCGTCGCCGCCCGAAGCGTTTGTGTCGAAAGGATCGGTTCCGTCAATGTACGCGCCCGCCGAAGTTATGAGCGCGAGATTAAGCAGCGGCAACGCGCGGCGCAACGGCACGAACGGCGCGCGTTCATTCTCGACAAACGGATAATTGCCGCCAATGTTGTTGTGCCACGGGTTCGCCCCGCGCTCGCGCCGCCAGCGCGCGAACGTGGCGCGCCATTCGTCCAGATGCTCAATCGTCTCCACCGTTTCTTTTCCTCTCAAACGAACGTGCTAGAACTTTGCTTCAGAACTCCGGCGTCTTTTCATCGCCGCTAGAGCCACGGCCGCCGCCAACATACAGATCAGCAACGCCACCATCGAACTTGCGTGCCACCGCCCGAACATCACGCGCGCCGGGTCGCTTATCGCTATCTCATCAATCGCGCGCCCGACTCCTTGACGAATCTCTCTTAAGCGCACTGCGATCACCCACTGGTTGATGCCCGCGAAAATGCTTAATACGAGAAGCGCGATTATCTCAACACGCCGCGAGCGTCCTTCCTTTCCCCGCCACCGCCACGCGCTTACCAACAGAACTAAGCCAACAAAGAAACCGCTCGTGTTCAAGAAACTCAATCCGTAACCTACCATCGCGCCTGCCGTCTCGCGCGAAGGCGCAACCCGAAACGCGCCCGGCGCAACAACGAAACTTAAAAACAACCCTGCGCCCAACCACAAAGCGAGAATCAAATAACCTGCTTCCGCCACAAATCCTAAAGCCGCGCCTGATGCTTTCGCCTCATTCTGCTTAACGACATCTGTGCGCAAAGTTTGCAGCGATCCAATCGCGTGAGTTTTCCTGCGCTCTAATTGAGCGTTCACTTAAAATCTTCCTCTTGTGGCGGCAGCAACACGATGCGCGGCATCGAAGCGACCTTATCAACATTCGTCGCTTCTCTTTCATCCCCAATTAACAGCTCATTCTTAAGGACAGCATCGAATTGCCGCTCGAACGATTCGACATCAAGCGACATCAAACGCTTTTCCTTTAAGCGCGCAAACTTCTCTTTGGCGCGCTCGTACATCTTGCGCGCACCGCGTTTGCGTCCTTCTTCCAAATGGTAAAACGCGATTGCCGATTGAATCAACGCTTGCAGCAAAAGCTTGCGACGCGCATCAGGCTCGCGCAACCAGAGGCTTTCCCACGCATCGTGCGCTTCATAGAAGCGGCGACTGTTGAATAAAGCGATGCCTTCAAGGTATTCAGCCGGATAGAAGCTCGCGTGGTCGTCCCCGTCGTCCGGGCGTTCTTCGCTCATCAGTTAATCATGCTGACGAAATTCGTGCGTTACAAATCAAAAAAAACATCACGCGCCCACTAACTCCGCTTCCATACTGCGCAAGAACTCTTGCGGTGCGATGATGCGCCCCGCAATGGCGGACGCAGCGACGACATACGGCGATGCAAGATAGACTTTGCCGGGGCCGCTGCGCCCGGGGAAGTTGCGGTTCTGCGCGCTGACCGTCACTTGCTCGGCCGTTTTCGACGCGCCCGGCCCCGCATTGATGCACGCGCCGCAACTCGGATCGATCAACTC
>JACDAW010000464.1 GCA_013695245.1 Pyrinomonadaceae bacterium
ACCCGCGGCCGACCGCGCGCGCTTGCCCAGCGACCGTTGCCGTCCATGATGATCGCAATGTGGCGCGGCAATGAATCCCAACACACGCGCGCCAAGAGCGCCTCGTCGCGCGATCCTTTTTCTATAACTTCGCTGAAGTTAGCAAGCACGTCTTAGATTCTCACACGAACGGGACGCAAACTTTAAGACGCAGCATCTTAAACGCCGCACGCGCAAGCGCGCAAATAATTGGCACGCTTTCACGCTCAACAAAGGCGCAAACATTTTTCCATGAAACCGCGTTTCACAAGCACAGATGCCTCACAGGATACGCCTTGCGCGCGGCGAATCAGAGATACTTTACGCCGCAAAGTAGTTTATAACCCTTGATAGAGCGCGTGTCAATGCTTAGGAAGGGGTTTATTCGTGATAATGCACTTTAACGAGCGTCAGCCCGCAGGCTGGGGCGGTCGCGCCCACCGCCTTGCGGTCGCCCGTTGCAAAAGCGCGCGTGATTCTCGCTTCGTCCGTCTCGCCGCGCCCGACGCCGAGCAGCGTGCCCGCGATTGAGCGCACCATGTAACGCAGAAAGCCGTCGGCGCTCGCCGTGATCTCGATCATCCGCCCGCGCCCGCGCTCACTGAATCTTTCCATCACTTCAAGCTTTGTAACGCGCCTCATGCGCGTTAGCACATCCGTCTGCGCGGATGAGAACGCCGTCCAATCATGTTCGCCGATGAACAACGCGGCGGCTCGCTGCATCGCTTCCAGATCGAGCGGACGAGGCTCGCCGTGCGCGAATCGCAACCAGAAAGGAGAAGTGTAAGGCGCGTTGAAGATGCGGTAACAATAAGTTTTACCTACTGCCGAGAAGCGCGCGTGAAAATTATCGTCCACTGTTTGCGCTTCCATGACGCGCACATCGCGCGGCAGGTTTCCGTTCATCGCCCCGCGTAGTTTCTCATTCGTCCACTCGCGCGTTAGATGCGCGTTGGCTACTTGCGCTTCAGCGTGAACGCCCGCATCCGTGCGCCCCGCTCCATACACAATTACACGTCGCCCTTCGAGGAGCGACAGCGCCCGCTCCAACTCGCCCTGCACCGTGCGCTCGTCGCTTCCACCTTGCGCCTGCCAGCCGTGAAACTCCGTGCCGTCATACTGAATTGTGAAGCGGTAGTTCATAACAGTAACGTAAAAGGAAAAAGGTAAAAGTGCGGACAAAGCTGAAAGCTTTGATTTGAAGATTTCGGATTTAAAATTCACGCCGTGAAGCGTGCCCACACTTTTACCTTTTTCCTTTTACATTTTACATTTTAACTCTTCCTGCTTCCCGGCTTCGTCGCTGGAACGCCTCGCGCGCACATCTCGCAATTCGCGGGCGCGACGGCGGGCACGTCTAACGTGGCGAGCGCGATTCGCGGCGCGCCAACGTCGGCGCGGTTGCCCGAACGATCAATGATTGAGGCTGCACCCACAACGCGCGCGCCCGTTTGCTGCAACACGTTGATCGTTTCGCGCGTCGAGCCTCCGGTCGTCACCACATCTTCAACGACGAGCACCGTTTCGCCCGCGCGCACCGAGAAGCCGCGCCGCAGCGTCATCTCTCCGCCCTCGCGCTCCGTCCAGATGAATCTCGCGCCGAGCGCGCGCGCCACCTCATAGCCGATGATGAGGCCGCCAATGGCGGGCGCAACTACTGTCTCAACACTTTGCGCGCGAAATTTATCCGCCATCGCGCGCCCGAACTTTTCCGCTTCCGCCGGATGTTGCAACACAAGGGCACACTGTAGATAGATGGCACTGTGCAGATTGCTCGTCAACACGAAATGACCTTCGAGCAGCGCGCCCGTTTGCCTGAAGCTTTCAAGAACCTCTTCCGCTTTCATTAAGACCCTCACCCTTTCCCGCAAGACGCATGATACAATGAAGCTTGATGTCAACTCATCAGAATCTCGTCTCCGATTCGGAGCTTGTCGAAGAAACAATCAGAATGCTGCGCGAGAGTCGCAGCGGAAGCGCCGCACGCATCTCGGCATCCTTCATCGCCGACCGCATTCTGCAAATTCCCGACCTCGACGACGCACTCGCGGCAATGGTCGTCTCCGAAATGATTAAAGACGACGCGCGGCTGCGCTTGGGTACAGATGGAACAATCGAACTCCTCTGCCCCAACGCCGAAACGCGCCCGTTGTGCGAAACCGATTTTGTGATCGTGGACGTTGAAACGACGGGGGCGAAAACTCCGCCCTGCCGCATCACCGAGATCGGCGCTTACCGCGTGCGCAAGGATCAAATCATTGATGAGTTTGAAACGCTTATCAACCCTGAAACACCTATTCCGCCGTTTATCGCTCGGCTCACAGGCATCACCGATGAGATGGTGCGTGATGCCCCGCGCTTCGGCGAAGTGGTTGATGATTGGCTACGCTTCGCGGGCCATAGTGTGCTTGTCGCACACAACGCTTCGTTCGACGTGCGCTTTCTCAATCACGAGATCGCGCGCGTATTCAGTGAGCGCCGGATGGGAAACGAGCATCTCTGCACGGTTAAGCTCTCGCGCCGGGTCGTGCCCGGACTTCAGAACTACCGTCTTCACACTGTCGCCGAACACTTCGATGTTCCCATCTATAATCGCCACCGCGCCGCAGGCGATTCGCGCGCCACAGCCGAAGTGTTTATTCACCTGCTCGATCTTCTACACAGAAACAACGTGCGCACGATAGCCGAAGCGCGCCGCTTCTGAGAACCATGTAATTGGCATCGCAGATGCAAGAATTCTAACTACTTTTTAATTATCCCTCTTCACTTGCCACTTGCATCCCCTTCCTCTTTTTCAGAAAAAGATTACGCCCGACGAAAACGCCGACAAGCAGCACGGCGAGTCCCGTGCCGATAAAGGGCGCGTAGCGTTTCAGGATTTGCAGAGCTTGTTCGCCGTAACGCAGTGTCAAGAAACCGACGAGCAAAAAGCGGAAGAAGCGTCCGGCGAAGATCGCTAAAGCGAAACGCACGACGTTTAAGCGAAAGACGCCCGCCGCGACGACGAACAGTTTGAAAGAGAACGGTGGCGGAAGAACCGATGCGACGAGCACGGAGAGCACATCATAGCGGTCAATCAGAGCTTTAACGCGTTCATGTTTTTCGGGAGCGAAACGTTTAAGCGCGGATTGTCCGAGGCGGCGGGAGATGAAGTAAAGCACGAGGCAACCGAGCGTCGAACCGATTGTGGCGGCTGTTGCGTAGATCATCATCCACGCCGGACGTTTTAGCGTCAGCAGAATCATCACCGCATCGTTTGCGCCCGGCAAAGGGATGAAAGCCGAATCGAGAAAAGCAAGCGTAAACATTCCAGCCGGGCCATAAGCGACGAGATAAGCGGTGAGATATTCCAGTTTTGAGACTTTGCGTCCGGCCGCGTCAGCGATGTTACCGATCAAATTCAAAAACAATCGAATCCTTTCTCATAAGTTTGATCCGGCGATTTCGCGCGCGCAAACATTCTCAGTTGAACCGCTTCGATCAACGCACGCTCGTCGAAGGCGGAGCGGTCGCATCAGGCATAACTTCCGCGTTGTTTTTAGCTATTTCGGTTTCACGCAAAAAGTTGCGGCGCTGACGAAAACGCTTTAACGCGAGATACGCGGCGAGTCCGACCAAACACAGAACGGCGACGACGGCGAGCATCGTCAAACCGTAGTCCTGCAAAAATTCGATGACGTGCCGACCATAATAGACGGCGAGAATACCTTCGATGTAGTAGCGCACGCCGCGCGCGATCATGATTGTGACGACGAAGCGCCAGCGCGGGTATTCGAGCGCGCCGGCCGTAGCGACGAAAATCTTAAACGGCATCGGCGGCGGCAAAATGGCCGGGATGGCGAGCGTCAAGATGCCGTAATGCTTATAAGCATTTTCAACGCGCTCGATGTGTTCGCGTTTGAAGCGCCGCCGCAGAACCGCCTGCCCGCCGCGTCGCAAGATCGTGTAGAGCAAAAAGCTACCGAGCACTGAGCCGAGCGCGGCGAAGAATGGAAAATAAAGAGCCGCCTTCGGGTCGCTGTAGCAGCGCATGACGACAAGGTAATCGTTGATTTCCGGGAGCGAGAGAAGCGAAGAATCGAGCGCGCCGATCACGATCATCGCGGGCGCGGCAACGTAGATCGGCACACTGACGATAAACTCTTGCAGCCAAGCCGCTGTCGCGCGCAACCAATCGAACATAAGATTTGAAAGTTAAACACAGATCAAGCAGCAAGTCCAAAATCAGCCTTAAACGAACTTGCTTGAAAAACTTGTGAGCAGTTATTTGGCGGGCGTGAAGACGCTCGGCGTGTCGTAAGTAACTCCGAAGGTGAGTCCGGTGCGCGGGCTAAACTCGGTGAGTCCGGCGATACCGGCGAAGTCGAAACGCAGGCCGGATGTTTTGATCTGCAAACCCAGACGCGCTTCAGATTGCGATTCTGTTCCAAGCGGCGCGCGGCCGCGTCGTGTGTTCGCGCGCCCGTTGATTTCGCCCGCGATGTTGATCGAACGATTGAAACGGTAAATCCCCGCGATGCCGTAGAGCAACACGTCGTTTTGGGTGAACTGTTCGGTGGGCGCGTTGAGGATAGCGATGCCAATATTGCCGAAACTGTTAAATCGTCCGTCGCGCCCGAACTTTTTGCCGACGAGGATTGTGCCGTAAGCGTTCGTGGAGTTTGTGCCAAGGCCGCGCGCTTCGTTTGAATTCGGGAGTTGCACGCCGAAGCGAAAGCCGAGACTAGGGGCGCGGCGCGTTTCGCTTCTGAGTTTAATCTTCGTCGAAAGAGTGAAATCGCCCGCGTCGTTTGTGGACAGCGCGCCGGGCGCAAGATCGAGGTTGATCGGCGAGGGAAAATCGCGCGAGTTGATGCTCAAAAAATTTTGCGCCACGCCATCTATTTGCACTTCAACGTTCGGCGCAAGTCCGATGTTGACGCTGACGACGCCGACCCTTGTTAGATCGCCGCGCAAACCTGAGAGCGGAAACTTTATGTCTTGCACAAAATCAATTCCCGCTTCGATGCGGAGCGTGCCCGTCGGGATAATGTCAACGTCTTCGGTAAGAAGCGGACGTTGCTGCGCACGCGCGCCACAGACAAGGGCGAAAACGAAAAGCAACGTCGCCGAAGTTTGAGCAATTAATTTTGCGCGAAGCCGAATCATGCGAAACATCTTAACAGAAATCTTTAGGTAAAACTTTGCGGAGCACTCGACTGCAAACGTTCTCGACAATTACAAACGCCGGGCGGATTGTAACGGCTCATGCGCCGGAGCGTCAACCGTCACAATTAATTTTGCTACCGATAAACTTCTTTCACTCGTGCTAACATTTCAATCTCTTCGATGGTTGCAGCTTAATTTCTGATGGAAAACAAACCTTTTCTTGTCGGCGGCAAGTGGCGCGCGAGCGGCGCGTCATTTGAAGTGCGCCATTCGTGGACGGGCGAAACGGTGGCGCAAGTTTCAATCGCTTCACGCGACGACGCGGAAGACGCGCTCGCCGCCGCCAGCAGCGCAGCAACGGAGATGCGCAATGCGCCGCGATATGAGCGCGCCAAAGCGTTGCATAAGATCGCAAGGATACTCGGCGACCGGCGCGAAGAGTTTGCGCGCACGATTGCCGTCGAAGCCGGAAAACCCGTTGCGCAAGCGCGCGGCGAAGTTGACCGCGCGGTGATGACGTTTACCTTCGCCGCCGAAGAAGCGCGCCGCTTCACGGGCGAGATGATTCCTCTCGACGGGCAAGCGAGCGGCACAGGTCGCGCCGGATTCACCGAACGCATTCCGCGCGGCATCATCTTCGGTATCACGCCGTTTAACTTTCCGCTCAACCTCGTCGCGCACAAGGTCGCACCCGCGCTCGCTTCCGCCAACGCGATCATCATCAAACCCAGTCCGCGCACGCCGCTCAGTTCCCTTCTGCTCGGCGAAGCTTTTCTCGCATCAGGATTGCCGACGAGCGCCTTGCAGATCGTGCCCGTTGATGTAAGCGATGTTGATTTATTCCTCACGGACGAGCGCGTCGGGATGATCTCTTTTACCGGAAGCGCCGAAGTCGGTTGGCGCTTGCGCGAGCGCGCGGCGCGCAAACAGGTGACGCTCGAACTTGGCGGCAACGCGCCTGTTATCGTTGACGAAACGGCGAACATCGAATATGCCGTCGAACGCACGGCTCTGGCTGCCTTTGCCTACGCGGGGCAAACCTGCATCTCGGCGCAACGCATTCTTTTGCACGAACAGGTCGCTGGTGAATTCACTTCGCGCTTTGTCGAGCGAGCGCAAAAGATGCGCGCGGGCGATCCATTTGATGAGCATACGGAACTATCAAACATGATTGACGAAGCGGCAGCGCGAAGAGTTGAGAATTGGATTAACGAAGCTACGGAAGCGGGAGCGCGCTTGCTGTGCGGCGGTGTGCGTCGCGGAGCTTTGCTCGAACCGACAATTCTCACCGACGTTCACAGCGAACTTCGCGTGTTAACCGAAGAAGTGTTCGCGCCTGTCGCAACGATTCAAAGATTCACCGACTTTGCCGATGCCATTGCGGAAGCCAACAACACCCGTTACGGTCTTCAGGCCGGAGTCTTTACGAAGAATTTAGAGCGCGCCTTCCTAGCTCACCGCGAACTTCAGTTCGGCGGCGTGATCATCAACGATGCGCCGTTCTTTCGCACGGACAACATGCCTTACGGCGGCGTGAAACTCTCAGGCGCGGGGCGCGAAGGCGTGCGCTACGCGATGGAAGAAATGACCGAACCGCGCCTGCTCGTGATTGATCCTCAGTTGTAGTTGGCTGCCCATAAAAGAATTTGGATTGCTAAAACGAATCTGCTTTTAAACGGAGAAATTTCGACTCATGAAAATCAGACGCGCATTTCGTATCTTCGCCTTTTCGCTTTTCCTGTTCTTTACTCTTCCGCCCTTTCATCTCCCACTTCATCTTAAAGCGCAGCAGCCGACGAGCGCCGCGCAAACAACTCCCGCAACGCTTCGCCTCGCCGGACTTCGCGCGCCCGTCACCGTGCGGCGCGACGAACGCGGCATTCCATACATCGAAGCCGCGAATGAAACTGATCTCTACTTCGCGCAAGGTTATGTGACGGCGCAAGATCGTTTATGGCAGATGGATTTGTTGCGGCGCACGGCGCGCGGCGAACTCGCGGAAATCTTTGGACGCGCCGCGCTCGAAGGAGACAAAAGACATCGCACTTACGACTTCGCCGGAGTAGCGGAAGCGATGACTGCTCGTTCCGCTCCGCCCGTGCGCGCCGCGCTCGAAGCTTATGCAAGCGGCGTTAATGCTTTCATTGAATCGAGAGATGAAAAGAGTTTGCCGTCGGAGTTTCGCATTCTCGGCTATCGTCCCCGCGCTTGGCGCGCCAGCGATTCAGTTATCCTCAGTAAGCTGCTCGCTGAATCGCTCTCAAC
>JACDAW010000261.1 GCA_013695245.1 Pyrinomonadaceae bacterium
TCAAAGAATTGCTTTCCCGCACCGCCCGCCTCTACCCCCGCATCTTCCAGCGCCTCCGCGAACACTTGGGCGCGCGCGGCACGCTTTGGTGGCTCGCCGGAATCGGTGAAGCCGTCTGGCACGACCGGCGCGAGCAGTCGGGCGAGGCGGAAAACTTGACGGAAGTGGGCAGGTAAAAACTGCAAGCCCCCGCTTCAATAGCCGCTTTGTGCTGCGAAGCATATTTGTTGGATGTGCGCGCACGGGCGACGAAATCACTTGCACGGCAAGTTACTCCTAGTCTCACCGATAAATCCTTGTTCTTACTCTAGCTTGCTTGCTTCGTATCTTTGTTTCGCGGAGGAGCATCGCATTCCGTAGCATCCCAGAAAATATGAATCTCACATTCTTTGGGGTTGAATTTCCCTTTCCACAAAAGAGTCGGCGGAGTGCCTTGCTTGAAAATCTGCACGCAGGCGATGTGCGGGTCTGTCGGTTCGCCGCTCCTCTTCTTGCGCTTATACTTGAACGGGCGTTTGGAGTTGCTTGAAGGCTTACTCTCTAATTGTTCATCGGTTTCGATGTCGAAAGAGCTGTCTTTAATCAGCACTGGTGGGTCGGGCATCTTATTCTCCTTTAAAAGTTGAAGTTCAGTTCAGTATCCGTTTAGCGAGCACCGCTAACGCTTTCATTTAGTTGCTTGCGGTAAATCTTTATGTCGGGTCGGGCGTTGTAGTTGTTGAAAGCTTCATCGCCCCACCTTTGTTGAAGCTGCGAAAGAAGATTTGAAGCGCGCGAGAATGCTTCGCGCGCCGCGTCAACGTCGTTAACGCGCTGGCTCGCGCGACCCGCGATGAGCCATGCGCGCCACTCGGAATCCATCTGCCCGGCGCGCTTAAAAATCGCTTGTGCTTGTAGTGCGTTTTCGCTCGCGCCTTGCAGTTCGCCGTGTTCGAGTAGTGCTTCGGCAAAAGCTGCTAGTGCTTTTGCGAGCAAAGATGAATTGTTCAACTCTTTCGCGCCGCCGACCGCTTCTTGGCACGGTTCTACACCTTGGCGCGGCGAGCCAGCGAGAGCTTGCGCCAGTCCGAGCGTAAATTTTGCTTCAATTGCCACGTCCTTGTATTGCTCGTCTGCCAAATCGCGCGCTTGACGACTTTTATCTTGAGCTACTTGAAAGCGCCGCTGGCTGAGCGCCATCCGTGCGTTCGCAAGATAGCTCCAAGCAAGTAATTGCTTGTAATTATTGGCGGGACGGGCAGCGATTGACAACGCCTGATTTAGCGCAGCGTAAGCTTCTTCGTAACGGCCGACGCGCCAGAGCGAATCGCTACGGCCGAGCAAATTGTACCCAACGCTTGGTTGATCGTTGAGCGAGGTGTTGATCGCATAGCTTTCGTTGTAGTGTTCGAGGGCTTCTAGATAACGCTCTTGATCAGTGAGCACGGTGCCAATGCTGTTGTGCGATAGAGCCATCTGCTGTGAATCGTTGAGTTGCACGGCAAGTTGAAGTTGTTGCTCGAAGGCGCGGAGCGCAGCATTGTCATCGCCTTTTTGAAAATTGACGCGACCCGTCAAGTAGAGGGCTTGCGTCGCCTCTTTGCGGTAGCCTCCCTGTTGGTAAAAAGCAAGGGCTTGCTCAATATAGCTCAGTCCTTCGTCGGGTCTGAATTGCTGAACGTATAGGCTTGCGAGCGAGAGTTGGGCGCGCGCGGCGTTGCGGCGCGCTTTGTAACGCTCCGCAAAATCGAGCGCCTGTTTGAAATACTTTTCAGCTTCACTCAATTCGCCGCGCACATAGAAGGCATTACCGAGATCGATCAGACCGCGCACGACGAGCGTCTCCATGCCGCTCGCCTGCGCGAGGCGTATCGCTTCGCCCGCGTATCGTTCAGCCTGTGGTGTGTCTCCTTCGGTGGAGTAGATACTGCTGAAACTTAGAAGCGTTTTGATCTGCTGGTAATTGTTATTCGTTGTTCGCGCCATATCAAGCGCGCGTCGGAGAAAGGTCTGCGCTTCAGCAACTTTGCCGCTTCTGTCCAAGAGAGCACCGCGTTGGTAGATGACTTCCGTCTGACCTTCGATGTTGCCGGAAGTTTGGTAAATGGTTTCTGCGCGGGCAAATGCCGCGTCTGCTTTCGCTGTGTCTTGTTGCCGTCCGTGAAGTATTCCGAGACGCAAGAAGGCGGTAGCGTAATCAACATCACGCTTCGTCGCCTCTGTATAGCTGGCAATTGCATCCGGCAAATTGTCCATTTTTTCATACGCGCGCCCCAAATCAACATAGACTTGCGGGTTGCCGTCGGAAAGAGCGGCAAGCCGGCGGTAGTTTTCCAAAGCCTGCGCGTAGTTGCGCATCACCGTTGCGGTGATGGCGTCGAGATAAAGCGCGTCGGTGGTGCGCAGAGCCGAGCGGTCGAGATTAAGTGTGCCGATTTGTAACAGTTCGTCTTTCGCCCGATCCGTGTTGTCTAACTCAGTCCACGCTTCGGCAAGGCGTGCGTGCGCGAGCGCGAATTGATTATCGATCTCGATGGCGCGCATTAAAGCCCGACTCGCTTGATAATAAGCTCCGTCGCGCAAAGCGCCCGCCCCTGTTTCATACCAACGCGCGGCTTCGGGCGTGGGCGTATGCACCCTCCCGCCGCGCCATCGCGCGAGCGTCCACACACCCGCAAACGCGACGAGCAGAACGGAAATAATCATTGCGATTGACAGGCGCGGACGTTGCAACGCGTAGGAGAGTGATGGCGGAATAGAGGGCGGAGTGGCGGCGGAAGATTGAGCGCGTTGCAGCACGTGCCGACGGTCGGCGATGGCTGAGCTAGAATGAACACCACGCAAATCGTTGAGCAGATCGTCGGCGGTTTGGTAACGCTCCGAGGGGTTCTTAGCTAGGGCGCGAAGCGCGATGCGATCAAGATCGGGCGGCACGTTCGGGTTGAATTGCGACGGCGGTGGCGGATCGAATTGGATCACCTGCGCGACGATCTCGATCACGTTTGAGCCGGAGAAGGGAGGGCGTCCCGCCACGCATTCGTAGAGTATCACGCCGAGCGCGAAGAGATCGCTGCGGGCGTCAACAATCGCGCTTTTAGCTTGCTCCGGCGAAAGATAAAGCGGTGTGCCGAGCACGATGCCGCTTCCGGTGCGAGTGCCGATGATGGTGTCGGCATCTAAGTTGATCGTCTCGGCGCGGTCGTTGTTTAGCTGTTTCGACAATCCGAAGTCGAGCACCTTCACACGGTCGCGTTCGTCAACGATGATGTTTGACGGCTTGATGTCCCGATGCACGATGCCGCGCCCATGGGCTTCGCTGAGGGCATCCGCTACGTCCTCAATGATTTTGAGCGAGCGGTGAAGCGTGAGTTGGTTTTTGACGATCAATGCGTAGAGGGTTTCGCCGCGCACGAGTTCCATGACGATGAAAGGTTGACCGTCAGTGGTTTCGCCGTAATCGTAAACGGCGGCGATGTGCGGATGAGAAAGTGAGGAGACGAGGCGCGCTTCGCGCAGGAATCTTGTTCGCCAGCCGTGTTCGTCCGGCGTGACGGTCGGGAATTTGATGGCGACGCGACGATGCAGAAGCGTGTCTTCGGCCGTATAGACGGTGCCCATGCCGCCCTCGCCGAGCGGTTCGATGATGCGGTAATGCGAAACGGTTTGACCGAGCATGGTTTCGGACTCCTTTGAATCCGAAGGCGCAGACGGGAAACGGAAGAAAGAAAACACCGGGAGCGCTGATGCGAAGCGCCCCTTTTGAAGCGACCAAAAGCAGTAACGCGAGAGTGCGGGTATTCTGCGTTAACTCAGGAGCTTTTTCAAGATAAATCAGACGAGTAAATTTCTGCTTAAGCAGGCAAGCGGTCATTCTCTGAAGCGCTCCATTTGCGTCCACGAAGGGCTTTGCCGCGAAGAAGAAAAACTTGCTTTGCGCGGCAAATCTGCGGCATACTCCGAATCGTTAAGTTCCTTCTCTCGCGCCGATTCCCTCGATTGAATCGCGCCTGTCCGTGAAAAGTTTGGCGACAAGCGAAGCGGCTGAAAGGAGAGCGAGGTTGGAGTTAGCGAGAAGCCGCTCTCAAAGTTTTAGAGCATCGGGCGCGTCGTCGTCGCCTCGAAGAAGAAAGAGAAGCAACTGCCTTCAAATCTTCCACGAACAAAAAGCGCCCGCGCTTCCTTACGTTTAAAAGGAAAAAGACATGAGCACGAAACTCTTTGTAGGAAACCTCTCTTTCAGCACAACAGGCGAAGAACTGCGCGAACTGTTTGCGCAGGCCGGAACGGTCGAATCTGCGTCGGTCGTCGAAGACCGCGAGACGGGACGTTCGCGCGGCTTCGCGTTCGTCGAAATGGCGACGCCGGAAGAAGCTGCGGCAGCGATTCAACAATTAAACGGCCAGGAATTCGGCGGACGCGCATTAACCGTCAACGAGGCGAAACCAAAAACTGATCGCGGCGGTTATGGCGGCGGCGGCAATCGCGGCGGCGGTGGTGGTCGCGGAGGCTATGGCGGAGGTGGAGGGGGCGGCTACGGTGGTGGCGGTGGCGGACGTGAAGAACGCGAACCGCGCTGGTGAATTAAAAGGTAAAAGTAAAAAGGTATAGGGCAAAAGTGAAGACGGAAAGAAATTCTCCCTCTTCACTTTTGCTTTTTTACTTTTACCTTTTTACTTCCTCGCCGCGGGCGTGATGCGCAACTGCAGATGCTTATCTCCGCGCACAATTTCAACTTCGTAAACTTGCCCGGCGCGCATCTCGGCGAGCGCGTAAGTGTAATCGTAAACATTGCGCACGTCGCGTCCGGCCATGCGTACAATGCGGTCACCCGCTTTTAATCCGGCGCGCTCGGCTGGCGAGTCAGCGCGCACGCCGTCAATCAAAACCCCGTCGCTCGTATCCGCATAATTCGGGAGCGTGCCTAAGAAGACGCGGAAGCCCGGCGTCGCTCGCGTCGCCGCGTCGCTTCGCGCTGTCTGATACGTCGGGCGTGCCGTTCGTTTGTCCAACTGTCGCACCACGTCTTGCACGAAACTTGCAATGCGCGCTTCCGTGTCATAGTTGATCTTCTCGGCGGTGTCGGAAGGTTTGTGATAGTCGGCGTGTGTGCCTGTGAAGAAAAAGAGCACGGGAATTCGTTTGGCGTAAAACGAAGCGTGATCGCTCGGCCCGAAGCCGTCTTCGTTCAGCGTGAGATCAAACAATTTAAGAAAATTGCTTGTGTCGTGCTGCGCAGAGTTACGATCTTGAACAGCGTTGCGCTCTGACGGCGCGGGCGTCTGCGAATCAGAATCTGCTCTGCCGCGATCATTGACACTTCGGCGGTGAGTGGCTTGCGACTGAGACAACTGCTCCCGTGTAAATTTGTTAGTGTTAGCTTCTTCCAAAATGCCACGCCACTCAGTCGCAGTGCCGACGCCGCCGATGATCAACTTGTTATCTTTGGCGCGCCCGATCATGTCCATGTTGATCATCGCCACGGTTTGCGCAAGCGGCACGACCGGATTGTTGACGTAAAAGTTTGATCCGAGCAAGCCTTCCTCTTCGCCGCTAAAAGCGATGAAAAGAAGTGTGCGGCGCGGTTTATCGCGCGCCGCTGCAAATGTGCGGGCAAGCTCTAAAAGAGCGGCGATGCCCGAAGCGTTATCATCCGCGCCGTGATGAATCTCGCCACGTTCGTTGTCGCCATCTGCGGCGAGGCTGCCCGTGCCCCCGCGCCCCAAGTGATCGTAATGCGCGCCGATGATGATCGCCTCTGATTTCAATCTCGCATCTGCGCCTTCGAGAACGCCGACGACGTTGGCTGCCGGAGCTTCACGCCGTAAGAGATCGATTTGAATGTTAAGCGTGACGGCTTTGAGCGCGATGGAAAGATTTCGGCGCGCAGCGTGAGCTGATTGTGAGTTGTCCGAACTCGTCGCCGCTTCTTGGCCGCGCAATGAGGCGAGCGTTTTTTCCAAGTCATCAAGGGGAGGCGCAATACCGCCGCTCTCAAGAATGCGCCGCGCCGCCGCACGCGAGATTGCGGCTACTGGTAAACCTGCATCGCTGGTACCGCCGCTCCCCGCATCAAAGCGCAAACGCGCGAGCCGGTCGTCATTAAAATTTTGTTCCTTCGTAATAATGATTAGCGCAAGCGCGCCAGCCCCACGCGCCATAGCTGCTTTGCGTCGTAAATCCGCGTAAGCACCAAACTCGCTGTGCGGATTGTTAGCGTCCGGCGCTCCATCAAAGGCAAGAACGATGCGCCCTTTCGCGTCAACGCCCGCGTAATCATTCCAATGAAGCTCGTCGGCTTTGATACCGTAGCCGACAAAAGCGACGGGCAGTTTTTCGAGATTTCCGTTCGCCGACCATGCGAGCGGCATCCAATCTTCACCGAAACGCAAATCGAGCGAAGCCGCGCGACTTGCGTTTCGTTCTTCAATTGCGGCCGTCGGCGAAAACAGCATCCGATTGTTTTTGCCCGCTTCGACACGCGCGACAAAAGGGAAGCGTTGCATGTATTGTCCGTGATACTCGCCGGAGTCTTTCGCCGTGTATGGCTTGTCGAAACCCGGTCGTAAGCCGTAACGGGCAAATTCCTTAGCGATGTAGCGCGCCGCCGCGTCCGCCCCTCTCGTGCCGGTGCGCCTACCCTCCAACTCATCGGATGCAAGATAGGTGACGTGAGCGCGTAGGCGTTTAACGTCGGGCGCTCTCTCAATTGCGCGTTGCTGAGATTGCGCGAGAGCACTGGCGGTGAGAACAAAGAAGAGAAGGAAACGGAAAGCTGTGTGTCGCATAAAACTCGCAAAAGGTGAAACAGAAAATCAGTGCGCTTTTATAAACACGGTAATCTAACTTCGGGTTATTCCACCCAATCGGCAATAAAGACGTTCGTTTCGCCGCGCGCTTTCTGATTTCTGTTTGAAGCGAAAACCAATTTCTTGCCGTCGGGCGAAAACATCGGAAAGCCGTCGAATGTTTCGTTGAAGGTAACGCGTTCAAGATTTGTGCCGTCCGTATTGACGATGTAGAGATCGAAATTGCGTCCCTTGCTGTCGTGTTTGTTGGAGGCGAAGATGATTCGACGGCCGTCGGGGAAGAAGTAGGGGGCAAAACTCGCCGCGCCCAAGTTTGTCACCTGTCGTTTATTTGAGCCGTCGGCGTTCATCGTCCAAATTTCAAAGATGTTCGGCTCGATCAAGTTCTCGCCGAGTTTTTCTCTGTAACGCTTGATCTGTTCCGGCGTGCGCGGATGATATGCGCGATAGACAATTCGTTTGCCATCTGCTGAGAAGAACGCGCCGCCGTCGTAGCCGAGTTCGGAAGTTAAGCGGCGCACGTTTCGCCCCGAAGCATTCATCGTGTAGATGTCGAGATCGCCATCGCGCATTGAGGTAAAAACTATTTTGCGCCCGTCCGTCGAGATCGTCGCTTCGGCGTCGTAGCCGTCGGTGGAAGTTAATCGTTTGACGTTTGAGCCATCAGTGTTGGCAGCGAATATATCGTATGAGGGATAGATCGCCCAGACATAGCCGCGCGAATGATCGGGCGCAGGCGGGCACGCTTTGTCCGCGAGGTGCGTTGACGAAAAAAGAATGCGGCGTTTGTTCGGGAAAAAATAAGAACACGTCGTGCGTCCCGTGCCGGTCGAAACCATGCGCGTCTGTGATCCGTCCGCGCGCATCGTGAAGATTTGATCGCAGAGGAGACTGTTGCGCTTCGATTGAAAGATGAGTTCTCCGCCGTCAGCGGAAAAATAGGCTTCGGCGTTTTCGCCGCCGAATGTTAATTGACGAATGTTTTTTAAATGTCGCTCCGGCGTGAGTTGGCATTCGCAGTCGTCGTTTGACGATGCGGTTTGACGCGCGGGCGACGGAGCGGGGTTTTGCGCCAAAGAAAATGTCGTTGCAAACAGAGCGCAAACAAAAAGCGTTGCGAATAATTTAATCGTGCTTGAGCGTAGATGTTTAATAACTATCAATTTGAGATCGAGAGAAATTGAGAATTTCCTCAACCATTCTTCCTTTCAAACTCTTTCATAAAACTAACTAGAGCCTCAACGCCTGCGCGCGGGAAAGCATTGTAGATCGAAGCGCGAAGCCCGCCGACGGAGCGGTGACCTTTCAAACCGTCTAACCCTGCGGCCGTTGATTCTTTAACGAACTGCTTCTCTAAATCCTCCGAAGGCAAACGAAATGTGACGGTCATGATCGAGCGCGAATCCTTTTCGGCGTGACCGCGATAAAAGTCGGTCGCATCAATCGCATCATAAAGCAGTTTCGCTTTCGCTTCGTTCTCCGCTTGCATCCCTGCGAGTCCGCCCTTTTCTTTGAGCCATTTACAAACAAGATTGATGATGTAAATGCCCCACGTGTTCGGCGTGTTGTAGAGCGATTTGGCTTCGGTGTGCGTGCGGAAGTCGAGCATCGTGTGAAGTCCGTCGGGGATGCGCGCCAAGAGATCGTCGCGGAGGATAACGACCGTGACGCCGGAAGGGCCGATGTTCTTTTGCGCTCCGGCGTAGATGAGCGCGTATCGTTCGGCTGGAATTGGGTGCGAGAGAATGTCTGACGACATATCGGCGAAGAGTGGCACGTCTCCGGTGTCGGGCGTGTATTGAAATTCAACTCCTTCAATCGTTTCGTTCGTCGTGACGTGACAGTAAGCGGCCTTTGCATCGAGCTTCAATTCTTCTTGGCGCGGCGTGCGTTTGAAATTCTCTTCCTGCGAAGAGAAAGCGAGATTAACGTTGCCTTCGCGCTTTGCTTCCTTGATCGCTTTCTTGCCCCAGCTACCTGTGAGAACGTAATCGGCGCTTTTATCTTTCGACAAAAAATTCATCGGGATCATTGAGAACTGCAAACTCGCGCCGCCCTGTAGAAAGAGAACGTGATAGTTGTCGGGAAGCCCCATCAGTTCGCGCAAGCCCGCTTCGGCGCTACCGATGATCTCGTCGAAAGTTTTCGAGCGATGACTGATCTCCATCACGCTCATGCCGACGCCGGGAAGCGCAACGAGTTCACGTTGCGCCGCTTCGAGCACGGGAAGGGGGAGCACGGCGGGGCCGGCGCTAAAGTTGTAGATTCTTTCGGTCATCGTTTTCGTTTCCTCTCGCAATTATTTCGTGTCCGATTGGTTTCCTGCATTCATGTTAGCCCAATGGTTTGCTATCTGCCGCATTCTCGCAATGTAATTTTCCGCGTCGGGCGCGCGGCGAACAAGTCCTTCAAGACTTTTCAGGTAGCGCGTTGAGTTATACGCCTTGCGAACGTCTCCCAGATAAGGCTCGATCTTAGCGAATACGGCGACGTATTCCGTATTCGAGTCATGAAACAACTCTTCATCAATCGCACCGTTCAAAACAAAAGACGCCGCCATGTCCCAGTAGGACGTAACCATGCGATAGTACGCGCTCTCGTCAAAGCCGCTTGTGATCAAGCGAACGATGTCTGCGCCGCTCTGCGGTTGAAACTTTGTCACATACCACGCGCGAGCTTTGCGCATCTTCCCTTTGCTTCGGATTTTATACAACTCAAGAAGCAATTGCGCGTCCTGCTGTTTAGAACTCATCTGATGCTTCCTCTTTAGTAAAATCTGCGCGAGGCAATTGTCGAACCGAAACCGCCTCTGTGATCAATCTTTACCGTAGTGTCGCATCGCTTTCCCGGCGATGCGCGTGACAACTGAGCGGGGAATTAATCTCTCCGCCTGCGTCACAAAGTAGTTTGACCAACCTGATATAACATGGCTGTTACCTTTTTCGAGTGCGCGCAGAGCGGTTTCAACTACCGCCTGAGGAGTTTGCATCATGCGGTAGGGCGGGCGCGTCGCTTCGGCTGCGGCAAAGAAATTCGTGTCGGTCGCGCCGGGACAGAGAGCCATAACCTTCACACCGTGTTGACGATTCTCTTCGGCTAAGGCTTCAGAGAATGAAAGCACAAAGGCTTTCGTCGCCGCGTAAGTCGCCATATAGGGCACGGGTTGGAAGGCGGCGGTCGAGGCGACGTTGATGATTGCGCCCCGCCGCCGCTCGCGCATCGGGCGAATGTAGAAGTGCGTTAAGGAAACCAGCACGCTGATGTTTAAAGCGATCATTTGTTCGTCGCGCTCCACATCGAAGGAAGCGAAATCACCGAGCGAGCCGAAACCGGCGTTGTTGATGAGGAAATCAACTTCGAGTTCGCGCCGTTCGGTTTCCGCGAAGAGATTATGCGCGGCGCGTTCGGCGGTGAGATCAAGGGCGACGTGTTGCGCCGTAATCTTATGCTGGTCGGATAATTCGTTCGCTAATTTCGCCAAACGATCTTCAGAGCGCGCGACAAGCAGAAGATTATTCCCGCGCGCCGCAAGCTGGCGCGCAAACTCTTCGCCGATTCCGCCAGACGCGCCTGTGATCAGGGTTGTTTTCATAAAGGTCAGTTAACGCCCGAACGCTTTTACATTTGCTCTGAACGCATCGCCGCGATCTCTTGTTGGCGGTCGAGCAGGTGAAGACGAAACTCGCCGCGCAAGCGTTCGAGGCGGGCGAGTAGTTGGGCGCGCTCCGTTTCGGCC
>JACDAW010000529.1 GCA_013695245.1 Pyrinomonadaceae bacterium
CTGCTTGAAAGCACGCCGAAACCTGCGGAGAACGAACGCGGCTCACGCCTAAAACAAAAGGCTTCACGCGGCACGGAAGTCAAACTTAGCCAATCGCAATCGGAACCACTAGCCGAACTGAAACTCATCGGGCGCACAACGGACGAAGCGGTTGACGAAACGGATAAATTTCTCGATGAAGCTTATCTCAACAACCTCAACCCCCTGCGCATCATTCACGGCATCGGCACGGGCGCGCTCAAGCGTGCGCTGAGCGACTTTCTCAAATCGCATCCCCACGTCGCACGCTTCACGCAAGCCCCCCCTGAACAGGGCGGCGCGGGCGCAACGATTGTTGAGTTGAAGCAATAACGCGGAGGACATCATCAATCATCTTGAAAGGAATTCAGAGTCATGCGACGAATTATCTTGAGTCTGGTACTCGCGCTTCTCACATTCACAATTGGCGTTGCGATTGCGTTATCTCCGCATTTTTGGAAGAAGCAAAATGCAGCGAAAGTGGTTGATGTTCAAAGCGGACAAATCTTACATGACGCCAGCGTGTATGTTTCTAATGATGGATTAGTGTTGATTGATCCGGGACAAGTTGCTCTCTTTAATCAACGCTATTTGTTCTCCCGTAGTAACGAATGGGGAGCAAGTATAGGCACGCTTTACGAAAATCGCACACATACTATTAAGCTGCCCGGATACATCTACATTTATGAATTGCTGCCAGATTCGTACCCGCTGGATGGGGTGAAAAGAGTGGACGGGCAGTTAGTGATTGGAGAAAATTCGGTTGAATTCAACCTCAACTCAGAGAAGCTACATCGCGTTCGTGTAACATGGTAAATGTACCTCTCAAAGCAGTTAATAGTAGCGACCGTTCACGTCTATAATGCGCTTTCCGCAAACATTTATTGACGATCTGCGCCGCCAAGCTGACATTGTGCGCGTGGTGCAAGATTACGTGCCTAGCTTGAAGAAGAAGGGCGCGAATTGGTCGGCGTGTTGCCCGTTTCATCAGGAGAAAACGCCGTCGTTCTCCGTCAATCCGGCGAAGGATATTTTCTATTGTTTTGGGTGTAAAAAAGGAGGGTCAATATTTAATTTCGTGATGGAGATCGAGCGGTTGTCGTTTCCTGAAGCGATTAAGGTTGTGGCGGAGAAGGCGGGCGTGCCGTTGCCGCGTATGGAGAATGATGGAAAGTTTGAGCAGAAGCGGCAGGAGGCGGATGAGGTCGTTAAATTGAATGAATGGGCGTTGGATTTTTGGGAAGAGAAGTTTAAGGGAAACGAGAGGGAAGCGCGGGCGGCGCGCGAGTACGTCGCGGGGCGCGGGATTACGGATGAGACGCGGGCGGCGTTTCGTCTGGGTTATGCACCGGATAGTTGGGACGCGCTGACGAATCATCTCAAAAAACGCGGGGCGAGCGAGGCGGAGATCGAGCGGAGCGGGCTGGTGGTGCGGAAAGAGAAGGGCGGGTTTTATGATCGCTTTCGCGGGCGAGTGATCTTTCCCGTTTTAGATGTGCGCGGGCGTCCCGTCGCGTTCGGCGCACGGACAATGGAAGCGGACGGCGAGCCGAAGTACTTAAATTCGCCGGAGACGGCCGCTTACACGAAGGGGCGGCATCTTTATGGATTGTTTCAGGCGCGCGAGGAGATAAGGAAAAGGAAGTTTGCGATCCTCGTCGAAGGCTACCTCGATGCGCTCGTTCCCTTTCAATTCGGCGTGCGAAATGTGGTGGCGAGTTTGGGAACGTCTCTGACCGCCGAGCAGGTGAAACTGCTGGGGCGGTTTGCGCGTAAGGTTGTTGTCAACTATGATGGTGACAAGGCAGGCATCGGGGCGGTTAAGCGGGCGATAGAAATGCTTGTGGCAGAAGACTTTGAGACGAAAGTGCTGGTTCTGCCGGACAACGCCGACCCGGACGAGTTCATCAAAAAATACGGCGTTGAGGAGTACGGCAAACGACGAGGGGCGGCAATTCCCCACATCCAATTCGTTTTAGAACAAGCGACGCGGGATCGCAACCTCGCCCGCCCGGAAGATAAACGGGACGCGGTGGAGGAAGCGCTGCCTGCGCTTCGCGCTGTTCGCAACCGGATTTTGAAGCGCGAATACTTCGATCTGGCAATGGACACCTTGCGCGTCGAGCCTGCTTTGCGGCGCGAGTTGTGGAAGGCAGCTCAGCCGAACGCGAAAGCGGAAAACGCGGGCGCGCAACGGCAATCGCAGCAAGACGTGGAATACGCCGAGCCGCCCGCGCCGGATATAACAGTTGCTGAACAGCAGTTGCTTGAAATCTTCGTGCACGACGCGGATTTACGCCGCGAGATTTTGCCGCAGATCGAGCGTGCGGATTACGAAAGTTTGCCGACCGCTTCCGTCTTTGCAGCGTTAAAACAGATGCAGGCGGAGGGCGCGCCCTTCGATTTTGCGCGGCTCAGGGAATTGACGGCAGAAGATTACTGGATCAGCGAAAACTTCGTGCCGCAGTTGATGATGAGCGAGCCGCAGCGCGAAGAGGGCGAGGCGACCGACGATTTGCGAGCGCAGGCCCTTAAATGCTTGACCGCGATGCGATTAATTATGGTAGACAAACATTTGCAAATGCTTGCAGCCGAAATCGCTGCCGCCGAGCGCGCAGGTGAAAGCGAGCGGCTCGACAAACTTGTGATGGAGCGTCTCGAATGGACGCGCCGTCGCAACAACCTTTTATTTCGCGCTCACGCGCAAACAGTTTAAGTTTTATAACGAACTATAAACCCCTCGCCCGCTTCTAATACTTTAGATACTTTTGGCGGGTCGTGCGGAGGTAGATTAAAATTGAGCACTGAAGAGAACAATCAAGATGATGTCGTCGAACGCCTGTTGCAGATGGGCGGCGACAAGAAGTTTTTGACTTTCGATGATTTGAACCGCGAGTTGCCCGATTCCGTCGTCTCGCCTGAAGATATTGAGGACGTGCTGCAAAAGCTCGACGGCGCGAACATCACCATCGCGGATGACGAGCGTCTGATCGAGCAGGCGGCGGCGACTGCGCCCACTGACGACGACGGCGAAGCGGGCGACGAAGATTCAGAACTCGATCTCTCGGCGGGCACGCTTGAGAAAACGAACGACCCCGTGCGCCTTTACTTGCGCGAAATGGGCGTCGTACCGCTTTTGACGCGCGAAGGCGAAGTCGCCATCGCTAAACGCATTGAACGCGGGCAGATCAAGACGCAAAAGACCATCGCGCGTTCGCCCATCGCGGTGCGCGAGCTTTTCCATCTCGGCGAGATGCTCGAAGCGGGTAAGTTGAATATCCGCGACATCGTCACCTTCTCCGAGCAAGCGGAACTCACTGGCGAAGGTGAAGACAAAGCAGACGAGTATTTGCAGTGGACTTTAGAAGGCATCAACAACATCCGCAAACACTTCAAAGCCGGACTCAAAGAGTGGGAGAAGCTGCGCGCCGAACAGAAGATCACGCGCGGCAAAAAGACGAAGAAACTCCTTCGCCTCCGCCGCAAAGTTGCGCGCACACGCCTTGAGATCGCGCAAGAGATCAAGCTGCTCAATTTAACGGAACGCGCTCGCCAGCGTTTGATTGATGCCATCCGCCGCGTTAATCGTGAAGTGCGCGCGGCCGAACGCGAAATTGATTCTTTTACGGAGAAGCTTGGCAAGAAGCGCATCAAGCCGGAGGAAGAGAAAGAGTTTAAGCGCCATATTTCGGCCGCCAAACGCCGCCTGCTACAGGTTGAAGCCGAGCACAACGTCTCGCCCGTCGAAATCAAACGCAGTTTGCAAACGATCCTCAAAGGCGAACACGAGACGGGGCAGGCGAAGCGCGAACTCGTCGAAGCCAACCTTCGCCTCGTCGTCTCCATCGCCAAGAAGTACACGAATCGTGGCTTGCAGTTTCTTGACCTTATTCAAGAAGGCAACATCGGCCTCATGAAAGCCGTTGACAAATTCGAGTGGCGACGCGGTTATAAGTTTTCGACGTATGCGACGTGGTGGATTCGTCAAGCCATTACGCGTGCGATTGCGGATCAGGCGCGCACGATCCGCATCCCCGTGCATATGATCGAGACAATCAACAAACTCATTCGCACTTCGCGCTCGCTCGTGCAAGAGTTAGGACGTGAACCCACTTCGGAAGAGATCGCCAAGAAGATGGATATTCCCGTCTCGAAGGTGCGCAAGGTTTTGAAGATCGCGCAGGAGCCGATCTCTCTGGAAACGCCGATTGGCGAAGAAGAGGATTCGCATCTTGGCGACTTCATCGAAGACAAATCAATCGTTAATCCGGCGGATTCCGTCGTCGCTTCAAACTTGCGCGAGATCACGAATGAAGTGTTGGCAACCTTGACGCCGCGCGAGGAGAAAGTGATCAAGATGCGTTTCGGCTTGGGCACGACCGGCAGCGAACACACGCTCGAAGAGGTCGGGCAGCATTTCGCCGTCACGCGCGAACGCATCCGCCAGATCGAAGCCAAAGCGTTGCGCAAGTTACGGCATCCGTCGCGCTCGCGCAAACTGAAAGCTTTCATTGAGGGTACAAAGCAGTAAGTTTTTCATGAAGCGAATTATCGAAAGTTATCGTCGCAGGTTGGCGACGGAAGAGGGCTGGACATTAAAGCGCGGCACAGAACTTCGCGTCGCGCTTTGCTATCCGAACACCTATGAAGTCGGGATGGCGAATCTCGGCTTTCAAGCGATGTACGAGTTGTTCAACCGCATTCCCGCCGTAGCCTGCGAGCGCGTCTTTCTTCCCGAAGATGCGGAGATGCGCGAGTATGAAAAAGCGCGCACGCCGCTTCTATCGCTCGAATCGCAAACGCCCGTGCGTGATTTCGATGTGCTGGCCTTCTCGATCTCTTTTGAAACCGATTATCTCAACATGGCGCGCGTGCTTCGCATGAGCGGCGTGCCGTTGTGGAGTGAGAATCGCACCGCGCATGATCCGCTCGTCGTGATGGGCGGCGCGGCTTCAACCTTGAATCCTGAGCCGATTGCGGATTTTACGGACGTAATCGCCGTCGGCGAGGGCGAGATTCTCGCGCCGAAACTCGTTGATTTAATCTTCGAGCATCGAGATTCAAAAGAAGAGTTGCTGCTGGCGCTCGCGCGCGTCGGGCGCGGGTTTTATGTGCCATCATTTTACGATGTCACTTACACGCACGACGGCCGCGTTGAAGCTTACACGCCGAACGTCTCCGGCGTGCCCTTAAAAGTCGGGCGCGCGGTGGCGGCGGAGAATCCGAAAGAAGGAAGCTTGCGTCGCGCGATCCGGCGGGGCGACCTGGATGTAGCTAACAGCTTGCGCGAGACGGATGTGTTCGCGCCCTCGACGGTCATCTGGGCCCCGGAGGCGGAGATGGGCGAGCGGTTCCTCGTCGAGATTTCGCGCGGGTGTTCGCAAGGCTGCCGCTTCTGCTGGGCCGGCTTCAACTACTGGCCCCCGCGCGTCGTCCCCGCCCGCGACGTGCTCGCCAAGGCCGCCGAGTGGCGCGGCAAAACCGACAAGATCGGACTCGTCTCAACGGCCGTCTGCGACCACCCTGAAATCAGCGAAATTTTGCAGGGCCTGCGCGCGATGGACTACCGCATCTCGGTCTCCAGCCTCCGGCTCGACCAGATCGAGGACGAACTGCTGGACGCACTCGTCGAGTCGCGCGATCAGCAGATCGCGGTCGCGCCCGAAACCGGCTCGGATCGCCTCCGCAAGGTCATCAACAAGAATCT
>JACDAW010000116.1 GCA_013695245.1 Pyrinomonadaceae bacterium
GCTCGGAGACGACGGGTTGCAGGCGGAACGAAGTTCGGATGAACTCGCGGCGCAGCATGGCCTCGCGCGTGCGTTGGCGAATAATGCCATCGTCGGCGTCACCGAAGGTTTCACGAAGCAGATGGACGTGGTCGGCGTTGGCTACCGCGCCGAGCCGCAAGGTCGCAAAGTGAATTTCGCGCTCGGCTACTCGCACCCGGTTGAATACAATTTGCCTGAAGGCATTGATGTAAAGAGCGAGCGCGTTGCGGCGAAAGCTTCGATTCCGCAATATCAAGTGACGTTGACGCTTTCCGGCATTGATAAGCAAAGGCTTGGTCAGGTCGCCGCCGAGATGCACAACTTGCGTAAGCCCGATGCTTACAAGGGCAAAGGCGTGCGCTATGCCGATGTGCCGCTAAAATTAAAGCCGGGCAAGACAGGGAAGTAGAATTTTTGATTTTAGATTTGCGATTTTTGAATAAAGGACGAACTATAAGTTCAATCCCGTGATTTCAAATCAAAAATCGGCAATCGCAAATCAAAAATCGGAGAATTGAGATGGCTAACACAAACAAAGCGGAACTGCGAAAAGCCGTGCATAAGCGCATTCGTCGCAAAGTGAGCGGCACGACGGAGCGCCCGCGCCTGACGATCTTTCGTAGCGTGAATCATATCTATGCCCAGCTCATAGACGACGTACAGGGGCAAACTTTGGCGGCAGCTTCGACGACGGAAAAGGATTTGCGCGGAGCGACGGGCGGCAACATCGAAGCTGCGGGGCGCGTCGGGCGCGCGTTAGCAGAGCGAGCGGTGGCAAAGGGCATCGAGCAAGTCGTGTTTGATCGCGGCGGTTATCGTTATCACGGGCGCGTTAAGGCGTTGGCTGATGCAGCGCGCGCCGCCGGATTAAATAAGAACGAGGTGCAGGAAGAGACGGCCGCGTCCGCAGATGGCGATGCTGCAACGGCCGCCGCTACGACACAGGAATAGTTTATGCGACAACCTAAACAACGTATTTCAGCGCAGGGGCTTGATCTCAAAGATCAAGTGATTTCAATTAACCGCGTCACGAAAGTCGTGAAGGGCGGCAAGAACATGAGTTTTGCCGCCCTCGTCGTCGTTGGCGACGAATCGGGGCACGTCGGTTTCGGCACGGGTAAGGCGCGCGAAGTGCCGCAGGCGATCAAAAAAGGAATCGAGGCGGCGAAAAAGAATCTTATTCGTATTCCTTTGATCAACCACACGCTGCCTCATCCCTTCATCGGCACACACGGCGCGGGTCGCGTGTTGATGAAACCAGCTTCGGAAGGCACGGGCGTGATCGCGGGCGGAGCAGTTCGAGCCGTGATGCAGGCGGCGGGCGTGCGCGATGTGCGCACGAAAGTGCTCGGCTCCGCTAACCCGCACAATGTGGTGCGCGCGACGGTTAATGGACTCCTGAATATGAAAGACCCGATGGAGTTGGCGCGTCTGCGCGGCAAGCAGGTGGAGGAGTTATAGGCAATGGGCTTAAAGGATTTGGTCGAAAAGGCGGCTGAAGCGGTCGGGTCGCTTTTCACAGGCGACGAAAAAGAAAATGGCGGCAATGGCAGCGGTGGTGGCACGATCCGCATTCAGTATTATCGCAGTGCGATCAGCACGCCGGAGCGCCACAAGCAGATTGTGCGCAGCGTCGGGTTTACGAAACTGAATCAGATCGTTGAACGCAGCGACACGCCCGCAATGCGCGGGATGGTCGATAAAGTGCCGCACCTGTTGCGGATCGTGGAGTAAAAAGAGATGGTTTTGAGTCTTAATAATTTACATCCGGCTGCAGGTTCGACGCACAAGAAGAAGCGCGTCGGTCGCGGCCCCGGCTCCGGTTTGGGTAAGACGGCGGGGCGCGGCAACAAAGGTCAAAAATCGCGTTCGGGCTATAGCGCCAAGATCGGTTTTGAGGGCGGGCAGATGCCTCTGCAACGTCGTCTGCCGAAGCGCGGCTTTACGAACATATTCAAGAAAGAATGGATCGAAGTGAGCCTTGCTGCGCTCGACCGCAGCTTTGAAGCGGGCGAAGAGGTAACGCCCGAAGTCTTGCATGAGCGCGGCTTGATCAAGAAAGCGAAGCGCGATGTGGTGGTGCTCGGAACGGGTGAAATCTCGAAAGCACTGCGCGTTTCAGCGCACCGGTTTACAAAATCCGCAAGAGAGAAGATCGAGGGTGCAGGCGGCTCGGTGAACGTCGTAACGAAACTCGCGCCGGAAGCAGAGCCGCAGCAGCAATAGAAGTTAAGCGAGCGCAAACAAGTTCGCTTCCGAAGTTGCCACTAAACATTTGCCCGTGCGTCGGGGCGCTTGCGCTCCCAGTGCGGGCAAAGTCATAATCAGGCGCGTTGGCAACTTCGGAAGCACGAAGAGAAAGCAGGATTTATGGAAAAGTTTTTAGCCGCCGTCCGCAATATGTTCAATGTGCCTGATCTCCGGCGGCGCATTCTGTTTACACTAGGATTGCTCGCCGTCTATCGTCTCGGCGCACACGTCTCCGCGCCCGGCATCAACAAAGATCAGTTGGCGCGCGTGTGGAATGAGGTCGGCAACACTTTGCTCGGCGTGCTCGATCTCTTTTCGGGCGGAAACTTCCAGACCATTTCGGTCTTTGCGCTCGGCGTGATGCCATACATCACCGCTTCGATCATTCTGCAACTGATGACCGTCGTCTATCCTGCACTGAAAAAGTTACAGGAAGAGGGCGAGATGGGGCGGCAGAAGATCAACCAATATACGCGCTACTTAACAGTTGCGCTCGCGCTCGTGCAAACGTCTTTCGTTGCGCGTTGGTTGCAAGCAAACGGCGTCGGCGATCCCGGTTGGGGATTTCTGATAACGACGATGATAACTTTAACGACGGGCACGATCTTCGTGATGTGGCTCGGCGAGCAGATTACGGAACGCGGCATCGGCAACGGAATTTCGCTTTTGATTTTCGCCGGAATCGTGATCGGTTTGCCGCGCGGCATCGCGCAAGTGTTCGAGCGCGTGCGCGGCGGCGACACGATGGCGACCGTCGGCGTGCTCATTATGCTCGCCGCGTTCGTCGCCTTGATCGCGTTCATCGTTTTTATGGAATCAGGGCGGCGCAAAGTGCCGATCAGTTACGCGAAGCGCGCGGTGGGTCGTCAAGTTGTCGGCGGGCAACAAACCACGATGCCGCTTAAGGTGAATATGAGCGGCGTGATTCCGGTTATCTTCGCGTCGTCCGTGCTGGCGATGCCGCAAACGATTTTACAGTTCGTGCCCTTCGACGCGAACAATCCGAATTCGTGGCAAAGCCAGATTCACAACTTCTTTCAGCGCTTTCACGGCGGCGATCCCTACTACGAATTGATCTTCGTTTCGCTGATCATCTTCTTCACGTTCTTCTACATCACGATTGTCTTTAACGTCGAAGAGGTTTCGGACAATTTGCGTAAGCACGGCGGATTCATTCCCGGCATCCGTCCGGGACGGAACACGGGCGAGTTTTTAAATAAGATCATGACGCGGCTGACGTTCGTCGGAGCGCTCTATCTCGCTTTTGTCGCGCTCGTGCCACAGATCATGTTGAGCGGATTTAACGTCGGGCGTCTGCCTTTCATCGGCGGAAGCTTAGACGCTTTCTTTAGCGCCACGCCCGGCTTGTCGTGGGTTCCGACCGGCATGGGCTATCACTTCTATTTCGGCGGCACGTCGCTACTGATTTTAGTCGGTGTGGCGATGGACACGGTCGCACAGGTCGAAGCGCAACTCGTGATGCGCAACTACGAAGGCTTCTTCGGCCCCGGCAGCCGCTTGCGCGGACGGCGCGGGTGAGAAGCAAAGGAGGAAGTAGGAAGGCGGAAGGATGAAGTGAGGACAAAGCCAAAGGCTTTGATTAAACAGATAGATTATTGCTTCACGCCGTAGGGCGTGTCCACACTTCCGCCTTCATCCTTCCCACTTCCTACTTATATTTACCATGTCTATGATCGTTGTAATGATGGGCGCGCCGGGCGCAGGGAAGGGAACGCAGGCGCGTCTCTTGCAAGAGCGGTGCGGCTTGCCGCAGATTTCAACGGGCGATATGTTCCGCGAGATCGCGAAAGCTGAAACCCCGCTTGCCGAAGACATTCGCCGCGTGCAGGCTGAAGGGAAATTGATCTCGGATGATCTCGTGATCCGCGTTGTGCATGAACGCACGAACCGCGAAGATTGCAAGCACGGTTACATCCTCGACGGCTTCCCGCGCACGACGGCGCAGGCGGCAATGCTTGAAAAATTGGCGGTCGAGCAGGGCAACAAGATCGTTGCGATCCTGATCGACGTGCCGTTCGAGTTGTTGGAGAAGCGCACAACGGGTCGGCGGAATTGTCCGGTCTGCAACGAAATTTATAACATCTACTTTAAGCTGCCGAAGCAGGAAGGGTTTTGCGATTTTCACCCTGAGACACGGCTAAATCATCGCGCCGATGATTACCCGGAAAAAGTTAAAGTGCGCCTCGAAACATACGAAAGGGACACGCGACCTTTGCTTGATTACTACGCCGAATCAAAGCGCCTACAGCGGGTAGATGGCACGAGGGAAATGGAAACGATCTACTCGGAAATCGAAAGTGTGTTGGCGGGTAAAGCCGAGTCGGAACGTTCCGGTTTGAAGTAGTCATTGAATTCTGCATGATTATCGGAAAATCAAAAAAAGAGTTGGAGAGGATGCGCGCGGCCGGTCAATTAGTCGGGCAAGTATTGCTTGAGTTGAAGCGCATGGTTGCGCCGGGCATCACGACGCTCGAACTCGATATGGCGGCCGAGCGCATGATCCGCGATGGCGGGGGCATTCCAGCCTTTAAAGGCTATCACGGTTTTCCGTTCTCGATTTGCGCTTCCGTCAACGACGAGGTTGTACACGGTTTTCCGTCGAATCGAAAACTCAATGATGGCGATATTATCTCGATTGATTGCGGCGTAGTTTTAAACGGTTTCGTCGGCGATACGGCGAAGACGATTCCGGTAGGCCGCGTGCGCGCTGAGTGGCTACGGTTGATTGAAGTTACGGAAGAATGTCTGGCACGCGCCATTGAGCAGTGCCGCGTCGGGCGTCACGTCGGTGACATCGGTTGGGCGGTGCAGCAGCATGCGGAAGCGCACGGTTACGGCGTGGTGCGCGATTACGTCGGGCACGGCGTCGGGCGCAAGATGCACGAAGACCCGCAGATTCCGAATTACGGACGTCCGGGAACGAAGGAGAAGATCAGAGCCGGTTATGTTTTCGCCGTCGAGCCGATGATCAACTTGGGGACTGAAGCGACGAAGGTTTTAGCAGACGGTTGGACGGTCGTGACGCTTGACGGGCAGCCGAGCGCGCACGTCGAGCACACGGTTGCGGTGACGGAGGAAGGGCCGGAATTGTTGACGCTGATTACAGGAGAGGCGGAAGCGCCGTCGCAGGAGCAAACTGAATTGGCGACAAGTTCTTAATGTGCAAGGCAGTTTGGCAAATCGTGATTGTTGTGTTACCATTCACGGTTTGTCAGTCGAGAGTTTTTGTTAGCTGTAGCGCCTTCGTGTTTTATAACAAGTAAAGGATGTGGTCAGGATGAAGGTACGGGCTTCCGTGAAAAAGATTTGCGATAACTGCAAGATCGTGCACCGCAAAGGTGTCGTGCGGGTGATTTGCACGAATCCGAAACATAAGCAGCGACAAGGATAATTAATTTTAGATTTTAGATTTGCGATTTTTGATTGAATTTAGAAGATATGCGCAAATCTAAGAGCGTCGGAGAAGAAGAGAATGGCTCGTGTAGCTGGCATTGATATTCCGCAGAACAAGCGCGTTGAGATCGGGTTAACTTACGTTTACGGCATCGGGCGTTCGCGCGCGACGACGATCTTAAACGAAGCCCAAGTTAATGTTAATACGCGCGTGCGCGATTTGGATGAAGAACAGTTGAATCGTATTCGTGCTGTGATTGACGGGCAGGGCGAAATCGAAGGCGACTTGCGCAAGCGAGTGCAAATGGACATCAAGCGTTTGATGGACATCGGGTGCTATCGGGGCTTGCGCCATCGTCGTGGGCTTCCGGCGCGCGGACAGCGCACCCATACCAACGCGCGCACCCGCAAGGGGCCGCGCCGCGCAACAATTGCGAAGAAGAAAGCTCCGGGCAAGAAGTGAAAACAGAATACAGGAGCCAGGAGTCAGGAGACAGAATAAAGGCGATTTTCATTCTGACTTCTGGATTCTGACTCCTGACTCCTTAAAAGTATGGCAAAAGCAACAACTGGTAAAAAGAAGGTCTTTCGTAAGAAAGAGAAGAAGAATATTCCGGTCGGGATTGTTCACATCGCGGCATCGTTTAATAACACGCTCGTGTCTATTACCGATTTGGAAGGCAATCTGATCGCACAATCTTCGTCGGGCGCGCGCGGCTTTCGCGGCTCACGCAAAGGCACTCCGTTTGCCGCTCAGCAGGCGGCCTATGAAGCGGCGAACAAAGCGAAAGATGCAGGAATGCAGCAGGCGGAAGTGCGCGTGAAGGGGCCCGGCGGCGGTCGTGAGTCAGCGATCCGCGCGATCAGCGGCGCAGGCATTCGCATCGTTTCGATCAGAGACACGACGCCGATTCCGCACAACGGATGTCGCCCACCGAAGCGCCGTCGAGTGTAAAAGAAATTTTTGATTTTATATTTGCGATTTTGTAAGTAACGTGACTTTACTTTGGTAATCGCGGCTTCAAAATTATTTTAACCTAAAGGATGAAGAGCTTTAATGCGCTTTAAGTTTTGCGTGTTTCAGCTTGTAAACTTTTCCGTTCAACTGCAAGAGTTAAACTGGAGGCAACAACTTGGCTAGGTATCGAGAAGCGGTGTGCCGTCTGTGCCGCCGCGAAGGTGCGAAGTTATTTTTGAAGGGCGACCGTTGTTACAAGCCCTCATGTCCGATTGAGAAACGCGGCACGCAACCGCCGGGTCAACACGGCAATTCGATGCGACGCGGCAAAGCCCTCGTCGGCTACGGTCAGCAACTGCGCGAAAAGCAGAAGGTAAAGCGCATCTACTTCGTGCTCGAAGGCCAGTTTCGCAACTACTTCGACCGCGCCGCGCGCCAGAAAGGTATCACGGGCGAAAACCTGCTCGCGCTCTTAGAGCGCCGTCTGGATAACGCCGTGTATCGCGCCGGATTTGCCACCTCGCGCCGTCAAGCACGCCAGCTCGTCAATCACGGGCACATTGCCGTCAACGAGCGCAAAGTTGATATTCCCTCTTTCCAAGTAAAAATCGGTGATGCAATTAGCATCCGCGAAGGAAGCCGCCGCAACCCGCATATCGAAGGCGCGTGGGCGACGGCCGCCGGGCGTGGGCGTCCTTCTTGGATCGCGCCCGTCGAAGACGCTGATATGAGCGTGCGCGTGGCGAGTCTTCCGGCGCGCGATGATATTGACCGCTCGATCAATGAGCAACTGATCGTCGAGCTTTACAGCAAGTAAATTTTCTTTATCGCGCATTGCATCAAGTGTTGCCGTATTCGCCGCTTGCGCGATGCGCGCGTTTCGGGCGTAATGTTTTTTGACAAGTACAAATAAATATATGGCTATGGATCAGAATAATCTTTGGACTGGATTTCAAATGCCGCGTCGCCTCGTGGTTGACAACGAGACGCTTACAGAGCGTTTCGGCCGTTTCTCGGCGCAACCTTTCGAGCGCGGTTTCGGCACCACCGTCGGCAACTCTCTCCGTCGCGCGCTGCTCTCTTCGATTGAGGGAGCGGCCGTAACGGCCGTTAAGATCGAAGGAGTCGAGCATGAGTTTTCGCCAATCGGCGGCGTCGTCGAAGATGCGACGGACGTAATTCTTAACCTCAAGCAGATTCCGTTTAAGCTTCATAGCAACGAAGCGAAGACCCTGACGATCACAAAGGGCGGAGCGGGTGAAGTTCTTTCCGGCGACATTCAAACGGACGCCGACGTTGAGGTGCTCGATCCGAACATCTATATCGCAACCGTGAGCGAAGGCGGATCGCTCAACATCGAAGTGCGCTTAAAACGCGGGCGCGGCTACGTTCCAGCCGACCGTAATTTCGACGAAGACCTCAGCTTGGGCTACATTCCCGTTGACGCTGTTCACACGCCGGTTAAAAAAGTTAATTATGTGGTTGAGGCGGCGCGTCTCGGTCAGAACACCGAGTTCGACAAACTGACGATGGAAGTGTGGACTGACGGCAGCGTGAAACCGGAAGACGCCATCGGTCTCGCCGCGAAGTTGATTAAAGATCACATGACGATCTTCGTCAACTTTGAAGAGGATGTGGACGATTTGGCTTACGCCAATGTTGAGCGTCCGCCTTTGCCGCGAAACGACTTGCTTGATCGCTCGGTTGATGAGCTTGAGCTTTCCGTGCGCTCATACAATTGCCTGAAGAACGCCAACATCCGCTCGATACGCGAACTCGTGCAGCGTTCGGAGCGCGAGATGCTGGCGACGAAAAATTTCGGCAAGAAGTCGTTGAACGAAATCAAAGACATCTTGCACGGCATGGGTCTCGACTTCGGCATGGAGATTGACGAGCAAGGCAACCCGATTCCCGGAACGGGCGGGCGCGACAGCGATACGAGCGATTACGACGGGGACGACGAAGAAGAACAAGAGTAAAAGGAAAGTAGGAGGTAGGAAGGCGAAAGGATGAAGTGAGGACAAAGCTTAGAGGCTTTGAATTAACTCAACAGATAAGTCGTTGCTTCACGCATTCAGGCGAGTCTACTACTTCCACTTTCATCCTTCCTATTTCTTCCTTTAATTACTATGCGACACTTAAAAGCACATCGTAAACTTGGACGCACGACGGAACACCGCATGTCAATGCTGCGCAATCTTGCGACATCGCTTGTCAATTCGCGGGACGAAAGAATTATTACGACGCTTCCGAAAGCGAAAGAACTGCGGCCGTTCATTGAGCGCGCCGTGACACTTTCGCGCCGCGCGCGCGGCATTGAGGGAGATGATGCGGCGGCGCAGAGAGTTCACTTGCGTCGTCAGGCGGCCGGATTCTTTCACGCGGGCAATCGTGGGGCGGCGGTAACGAACGTCAAGCGCGGTACGCAGGCACGCTCTCCGCGCACGTCCGGCGTCGCGGCATTAAAAAGACTTTTTGACGAGCTTGGCGAACGCTACGAGAGTCGTCCGGGCGGTTACACGCGCATCATCAAATTGGGTCGCCGCGACGGTGACAACGCCGAGCTTGCGATCATCGAATTCGTTGACAGCGCGCGCGAACAGCGTGCGGCGAGCAAGGAAAGTAAGGCGGGCGCTTCCGGTAAAAAGCGAACAGCGCGCGCCAGCGAATCGAGCGAGGCGGCAGGCGGACGACGCGGCGGGCGTAAAGCCGACAAAACTTACGAGAAACGAGAGACAACCGCTAAGCGTGGCAAGGGCGAGAAAGCATCTGATGAGTCGGCGGGCGGAGCGAAGAAGGGTCGCCGCGCTAAGAAAACCGAATCCACTGCGGCTGAGAAGGATACAAGCGATTAGCAGCGAGCAGGCATAACATCAAAAGCAAGCGCGCGGCGGAGCCGTGTCGAGAACACATTACGAATCGCGCTTGTGCTTTAACCACACACCCTAAGCCCCAAGTAACCGATCTTCAGTGGCAAACGAGAGGCGGGCTGGGGCTTTCGCTTTACAACCGGAAACGTAGTTTCAACTTAATTGCTCGGAGCCTAAAAGATGAGCGACGAAGACGTGCCGCAGCAGCAGCAACAGCAAGGCGGCGAACAAACTCAAACATCGGCAAAACAGCAACAAGGCGAGCGTGGCGCGAGCAATCGTCAGGGCGGTGGTGGAGGGCGCAATCGGCGTTTTCAAAATCAACCGCGCCGCGAGGGTTTTGCGCCGCAGCAACTCGGTCAGGCAGTGAATATGGACGAGTTGCGCGAACTCGTCGAACTCATCGCCGCTCACGGCTTCACCGATTTTGAACTTGAGCGCGAAGGTTTTCGCGTCCGCCTCCGACGCGAACTCGCTTCTTCTGCTCCTCTGACGCAGATGAATGATGCGTCTTCGGTTTCTCAAACGCCTGCGCCCGTCGCCTCCTCTGCTTCCCCCGTCGGGCAATCTTCAGTCGCCTCTTCGCCGTCGCAAACTTCGCCTTCCTCTTCCGGCGAAAGCCAGAAGACAGAATCGAAACTTGCGACCGATCAGGACTTGCACACTATCACTTCTCCCATTGTCGGAACTTTTTATCGCTCGCCCTCGCCAACAGCCGAACCCTTCGTGCGCGCAGGCAGCGCGGTTGAAGCCGACACCGTCGTTTGCATTATTGAAGCAATGAAGTTGATGAACGAGATTCAGGCTGAGACGAGCGGCGTGATCGAAAAGATTTACGTTGAGAATGCGCAGCCGGTCGAATACGGGCAGCCGCTTTTCGGCGTAAGAAAGTAGTTGTTAGTTTTTGTATGCGACAGGGCACAAGAAAATTTCGCAAGATTCTAATTGCCAATCGCGGCGAGATCGCGTGTCGCATCATCTGGACGTGCAAGGAGATGGGCATCAAGACCGTCTCCGTCTTCTCTGAGGCCGACCGCGACTCGCTGCACGTCCGCTTCGCCGACGAATCAATCTGCATTGGCGCGCCGCCTTCGGCACAGAGCTATCTTAATATCCCCGCGATCATCTCGGCGGCTGAAATCACAAACGTTGACGCGATTCATCCCGGCTACGGTTTTCTCGCTGAATCTCCCCAGTTCGCCGAAATTTGCGAAGCGTGCAACATCAAATTCATCGGGCCGCGCGCGAGCGTGATCCGTCTCATGGGCGACAAGGTGGAAGCGCGGCGCGCGATGACCGAAGCCGGACTTCCCGTTTTGCCCGGAAGCCCTGATCCGCTTGAGACGGAAGAAGAAGCGTTAAATCTTGCGCGCGAGATCGGCTTTCCCGTGATTATCAAAGCGGCGGCGGGCGGCGGTGGGCGCGGAATGCGCATTGTGCGCGACGCGAGTGAACTTGGCGTGGCTCTCGAATCCGCTTCGACGGAAGCCGCGGCCGCTTTTCGCAACGGCGACATTTACATTGAGCGTTACATCGAACGCCCGCGTCACATTGAAATTCAGATTTTAGCGGACGAATACAATAATTGCATTCACCTCGGCGAACGCGATTGCTCGATTCAGCGCCGACATCAAAAGCTTCTCGAAGAAGCGCCAAGTCCTGCTTTGTCGCCTGAACTTCGTGAGCGGATGGGAACGGCGGCCGTCGAAGCCTGCCGACGAGTTGGTTACTCAAACGCGGGCACGATTGAATTCCTCCTTGATGAAGACGGCTCGTTCTACTTCATGGAGATGAACACGCGCATACAGGTTGAGCATCCCGTGACGGAGATGGTGACGCTCGCCGATATTGTGCGCAATCAAATTCGTGTCGCCGAAGGCGAAGAGTTGGGTTACACGCAGGACGACCTTTTAATTGTCGGGCACGCCATTGAATGTCGCATTAACGCCGAAGACCCGGAGACGTTCGTGCCATCTGCCGGGAGAATTACGGCGTGCAACATTCCGGGCGGCCCCGGCGTGCGCGTAGATACGGCCGTATATCCCGGTTATTACGTGCCGCCGTATTACGATTCAATGATTGCTAAATTGATCGTCCACGCCCGCACACGCGAGTTAGCGATTGCGCGGATGCGGCGCGCGCTCGAAGCGATGGTGATCGAGGGAATTAAAACAACGATTCCGCTTCACCTCAAAATCATGGACGATCCGAAATTTCAGAGCGGGAATTTCTCGACAAAATACATGGAAGAATTTGCAGCAAACAACGAACAAAAGAAACTACTAAGTTTGGCGAATGCCTAAGGTTATCCGCGTGTTTGACTGACTTGCAAAGGCACAGTTATAATAACAGGCTTTTCTGTTAAGTGAGGAGATAAAGGGATGTACGCAATTATTAGAAGCGGCGGAAAGCAATTTCGCGTTGAAGAGGGAACAACGATTGAACTCCCTTTGATCGGCAAGGGCGCGGGCGATCAAGTTGAGCTTGAGGCGTTGGTTGTTGGCGATGAAAACGGCACGCGGATCGGCGCGCCCCTAGTTGACGGCGCGCGTGTCGCGGCGACCGTCGTTGAACATGGACGCGCGGAAAAGATCATCGTCTTTAAGAAGAAGCGCCGCAAGCAATACAAGCGCAAGCAAGGGCATCGCCAAGATTTCACAAAGGTGAAGATCGATAGCATCGCGTAGAAGTTGATCGTCGGCTTCGCTTTACGGTATCTGTCACGGAAAAGTTTTTAAGGTTTTCGGAGGGTTTAGAGAAATGGCACATAAAAAGGGCGTCGGCTCTTCGCGTAACGGTCGTGATTCAAATGCGCAGCGATTGGGCTTAAAGAAATTCGGCGGCGAGCAAGTGCGCGGTGGCAATATCCTCGCGCGTCAACGCGGCACAAAGTGGAAGCCGGGTAAAAACGTCGGACGCGGCAAGGACGATACTTTGTTTGCGTTAATTGACGGCGTGGTGAAATTTGAGGACAAAGGGCGTGGCGGCAAGTTTATCAGCGTGTACGCTGCGGACGGCCAAGCCAACAACGCTGGAGCAGCAGCCGCATAAGAAATTGCAAAAACTTCGCACGAACTACTGTGACGCCCGCGCCGGAGATTTCGTATCCAGAGCGCCGGGCGTCGCTCTATTTTAGCCGTCAGCTTTCGGATATCAGCAAACAGCAGGTTTGATTAGGTTGAAAGCTGATTGCTGAGAACAAGAATCTTGTTTATTGATCGAGCAAAAATTTATGTTCGCGGCGGGCACGGCGGCAACGGCGTGACAGCCTTTCGGCGTGAGAAATTTGTGCCGCGTGGCGGCCCTTCTGGCGGCGACGGCGGGCGCGGCGGCGACGTGTGGCTTGAAGCCGATGTGTCGCTCAATACGCTTTTGCACCTTCGCTACAACCCCGAACACACGGCCGCGCGCGGCCGTCACGGCGAGGGTTCAAATCGTTCGGGGCGCGAAGGGGAAGATACACTTGTGCGTGTGCCAATCGGGACACAAGTGTTCCATGCCGAAACAAACGATTTGTTGTGCGATCTAAAAGAAGATGGCGCGCGGTGGTTAGCGGCGCGCGGCGGGCGCGGCGGATTCGGAAACTCTCACTTTACAACTTCGACCAACCGCGCGCCGCGCTATCATCAAGAAGGAAGCGCGGGCGAAGAACTTGAGTTACAACTTGAACTGAAACTTCTCGCCGATGTCGCCCTCGTCGGCTTTCCGAACGCCGGAAAATCAACTTTGATTTCGACGATCTCCGCCGCCAAACCCAAGATCGCCGATTACCCTTTTACAACGCTTGAGCCGAACTTAGGCGTTGTTGACGTGGGCGACTTTCGCACGTTCGTCGCCGCCGACATTCCCGGACTCATCGAAGGCGCGCACACAGGAGCGGGATTGGGAGATAAATTCTTGCGGCACGTTGAGCGCACGAAGTTGTTGCTTCATCTCGTTGACGTTTCTTCCGCGCAAGGGCGCGACCCCATCAGTGATTACGAAATCATCAACCGCGAGTTAGAGGCTTACAACGCGGAGCTGGCGGAGCGACCGCAGATCGTTGTGGCGACAAAAATTGACGCACTTGATGAGCCGGAGCGATTGGAGAGTTTGCGACGACTGGCGAATAAGGACGGTAAACCTTTTTATGCGATCTCGGCGGCGGCGAATCAGGGTGTGCGCGAACTCGTCTTCGCCGTTGTTGCAAAGCTTGATGAGATCGGCGCGATAGAAATTAGAAGCGTTCAGACAAGCGAGGCTGTGGTTTAAGTCTTAGCGACGAACTTTGTTTACTGCGGAGTGGTTTATTGAAAACGTTTCGTTGATGATTAAAGTATGAAACGGCGGGTAGCTTTGTATGGCGGGACATTTGATCCGGTGCATCTCGGTCATCTCGCGGTGGCGGAAAGTCTGGCGCGTTTGTTCCGGCTGGATGAGGTTTTATTTGTTCCCGCGCGCGTCGCGCCGCACAAACGCGACGCTCCTCCAGCATCAGCTTTTCATCGCCATGCGATGCTCGCTTTGGCTACCGAGACAGAAGAACGCTTCCGAATTTCGACGGCGGAGATCGAAAACGACAAATTGCATTACACGATTGACACGCTTGCGTTTTTCCGCCGCGCGCTGAAAGATTCCGCACAGTTGTTTTTCGTGATGGGCGCGGATTCTTGGCGCGACATCACGACGTGGAAGGATTGGGAGCGCGTGCTTACAAGCGCAAATCACCTCGTATTCACACGTCCCGGTTACGATTTCGACGATGTACATATTACTCGCGCCGCGCGCGACAGAATAGTTGATCTGCGCGGAGCGAGCCGAGAGGCGATTGAAGAGGTTCTTGAGCATGGAGATCAAGAGAGGATTTTCTGGACTGATGCGGTGATGAAAAACGTTTCATCAACTGAAATACGTCGTTTGGCGCAGGGCGGGCAAACGAATTTTGATAACTTGGTTCCACCTTCGGTGGCGAATTACATCAAGAAGTACAAGCTTTACACGAACGAGCATGAAACAGAATTTACCAATGCCGGAAAACACCAAGCTCACTAACGCATCAAGCGCCGCGAAAAGCGCGACGCGCAAGCCTGCGACGGACGCTGGCAGTGAGACGACGAGCGCAACCGAACTTGACGCGCGAATGATCACCGCCATTCAAGCCGCCGCCGATAAGAAGGCGATTGACCCATTGATGCTTGATTTGCGCCCCATTGCCAACTTCACCGATTTCTTCCTTATCACGAGCGGCGCAAACATCCGTCAGGTGCAAGCGATTGCCGATGAGATCGTCGAGCGTCTGAAGCGTAGTGGCAACGCGGCGCAGCGCGTCGAGGGCTACGCAGGGGGCGAGTGGGTGTTGGTTGATTACGGCGATTTTGTGGTTCATATCTTTGAAGACAAGGCGCGCCATTTCTACGATCTCGAAAGACTGTGGCGCGAGGCGGCGCGCGTTGAACTAAAGCCCGAATACTTAAACGATGATCGAGGTTTTACCAGAGACGAATCGTAAGATCGAGATCGTTGCGCGGTCGGCCGCGATGCGCGAATGTTTGCGACTCGCGGGGCGCGTGGCGGAAACAAACGCGGGCGTGCTGATCACGGGTGAATCCGGCGCGGGAAAGGACAAACTCGCCCGCTTCATTCATCACCATTCAGCGCGGCGGGATGCCGCTTTCGTTCAAATAGATTGCGCCGCGCTGCCCGCTGAATTGATCGAAGCCGAGCTTTTCGGTTACGAACGTGGAGCTTTCACGGGCGCGATGGCGGCAAAGCCCGGACGCTTTGAGTCGGCGCACAAGGGAACGCTCGTTCTTGACGAAATCGCGTATCTGCCAATCGAAAGTCAGGCGAAGCTTTTGCGCGTGATCGAACGCGGGGAGTTTGAGCGACTGGGCGCGCGGCGCACGATTCGTCTTGACGCGCGACTCGTCGCCCTGACAAATGTTGATCTGGAAGCGGCAATCGAAAGAGGCGCTTTTCGCCACGATCTTTTCTATCGCTTAAATGTCGTGCGTATTCACGTGCCGCCGTTGCGCGAACGCGTGGAAGATGTTCGATTTTTAGCCGAAGAGTTTTTACGCCACCTTGCAGCGAAGCATGGGCGAACTGCATCGAAGTTTGCTCCAGAGGCGCTGGCCGTGCTCGCCGATTACGATTTTCCGGGAAATGTGCGCGAGTTGGCAAACATTGTGGAGCGCGCTGTAGTTGTTGCCGAGGGCGAACGGGTAGAAGAAAAAGATTTGCCGCAGAATGTTCGCGCCGCCGTGAAAGCAAACGCCAGACAAGGGCGACAAACACTTGTCGAGCTCGAAGCCGATTACATCACGGAAACTCTCGCATGGGTTCGAGGAAACAAATCGGAGGCGGCGCGGCTGCTCGGCATCAGTCGCAAGAATCTCTACGAAAAGATTAAACGCTACCGGATCGAGGTTTGAAACCGAATGCACTTGCGTCTCATCTGGGTGGGACGAACGCGAAGCGAGCCGTTGCGCGTGCTGGTTGAGGATTACTTGAAGAGGCTAGCGCGTTTCGGGCGCTGTGAAATAACGGAACTGCGAGAAGCGACGAACGGCGGCGACCGGAAGGCGATTCTTGAAACGGAGGGCAAGCGAATCATCGAGGCTTTGCGTCCTGATTCGTTCGTCGTCTTGCTTGAGCGCGA
>JACDAW010000538.1 GCA_013695245.1 Pyrinomonadaceae bacterium
ATGCTTCGTTGACACAACGCTGTGCCGCTTCCTATCATCTTTGATTTGCAATCGAGTTGAATCTTGAATATTGTCTCGCAATCAAAATGCAGAAGAATCATCAGGGAAGAAAGTCAGCGCGGCACATTATGGTGTGGACGGCGTCACTCGTGTGTTTGCTTTTAAGTGTCGGATGTCGCGGGGGCGGCCTTGGCGGAAGCGCACGACCGCGCACGTTTGCGGATGTGCCAGCCGAGCGGCTCGCTTTTCGTTTCGAGCCGGACGTGACGGAGCCGCCCACTGCTGCTGCCGCTTCGACGGACGAAAAATTGGAAGCTGTTCAGCGTGACTTCGACATCCGGCGCACGGACGATGCGCTGTTGCGCACCGTCGCGTCGCCGGATGGACAGCGCGTGCTCGCGCTCTACGCCGCAGCCGACACGCTCGAAGGGCAATTTCGTATTGACCTTTACACGGTGGAAGGTCAGTTCCTGCGCAACTACATGCCCGCGAATCTCGCAGGCGATTTCGCGTCAACCGTCGCGTGGTCGCCCGACGGACAAGGGATCGCTTTCATTGCGCACGGCAACCGCGCGGCCTCTTCTGCCCGTTCAACTGCGTCAGCGCCCGACCCGACCGCTTCGCCAAACGCGGGAGCACCCACTGTAACGACGACGGTGCCCGCCTTCAGCACCGAGCAAATCTACATCGGCGACCGCGACGGCTTCACCGTGCGACCTTTAACGACGCGCGACGGGTTGATCTATTTCTATTTCGTGTGGGCACCCGACGGGCACGCGCTTGCCGCGCTTGCCAGCAAAGAAGATGAATGGAACGAACGCGAGGCGCAGGACAAGCCGCCCGCCGGTCGCCCGCGCCTGCTCTTTACTAACGGCAGCGAGCGCCTTCTCGATGATCGTCTTACGGACGTGCCGCCCGTCTGGTCGCCGGACGGATCGAAGATTGCGAGCGCCTTTGAAACCGATGTGTCAATCTATGACGCTTCGCTTACGAGCGCGCCGACGGGGGGGCGCATCGCGCTCAGCGATCCGTTGCTTGCCGCTTCCGTCGCTTACGAGGCGCAGAAGAAACCTGATACGTCCGGCACAGCAAACGCCGTAAATAATTCCTCGAAGAGCGCAAAGACTGCAACGAACGCAAACGCAGCGAATGGAAATGCGCCGAGCAGCAGTAGTCCGCCGCTTTCGTTCAATCCGGTCGTGCGCCTGCAATGGCCGCGGGCTGATATTTTGTTTGCGCAGACGGGTTTCGTGCGCGTCTATAAGGGCGGCGATGTTCGCAGCAACTACATGCGTTGGCATGTGATTCATCTAAGCCCGCAGGCAAGTTTAATCAAGTAGTTAATTGCTCCCAACACCAGAGAACGCTTTTAGGAAGGCTAAACCCAAATGATCTATCACAGTGTGGCGGAGATATTTGAGGCGATAAACGCGAGCCATGATCGTTTCTCTCAGCGCGTGCAGGAATTAAACGAAGCGCAAGTCGCGCGCCGCTCAGAATCAGGGCAGTGGTCAATCGCTGACATCACGGAACACCTTGCCATCATTGATGAACAGGTTCTGATGCTCGTGAGCAAGTTGCTCACGCGGGCTGAAGCAGAAGTTAAAGCAAGGTCGGACGCTGCAATCTTCCCGATCAATCCCGTTTCACTTCAACAGCAACTCGAACAAGCGCGCACGCAAAAGTTTCAATCGCCGGAAGCGACTCGACCGCGCGGAGGTGTCTCCGTCACGGATTCAATGGCGAGGATGAACAAGGCGCGCGCCGAACTAAGTGCATTACGTTCGCGCTTGGAGCGCATTGATCTCTCCAACACTTCCTTCCCGCATCCCTTCTTCGGCAAACTCGATCTCTACCAGTGGCTCGCCTTCCTTCCCGCCCATCAAGAGCGACATCTGCGCCAGATCGAGCAATTAGTGAATGCGCCGGAACACAAGCATCAAGCGTAGAGCAACAAACTCATGCGGTGCTTAATCGAAGTTCCGGGCGTCGCCGTGCAAGAAACGCTTCAGAGTTTCACGTCGCCGCTTGCAGCCCATCGGCGCGCAACTTATAATCCCCGCTCCGAACTATTAAGCCCCTGTAGCTCAATGGTTAGAGCAGCGGACTCAGTGTTTGAAAATCTAAGTGGAAAAGCGAACGTTGCTGATCTTGCATTGCGACAGAAAACGTCTTTTCGATATGACTTTCAAAAATGGGTTGCAAGCGCGTCACACTACGAAACGACAAGTTTCTGTTTTCAGGTGCGCTTGTAGAACTCGTCAAAGTCGGGGAAGCCTAAATCAGCGAAAGCGATATGGTAATCCCGAACCAAGCCTTGCGTGAGTAAGGAAGGCGTAGAGACGTGACGGCGAGCGCGTAAAGCGAAGATAAAGTCCAGACCACAAACTGCAACTTCGAGTTTTGAATTGCAAGGCGGCGAAAGCCGTAGCTGGTAAGCATAATCCGTTGGTTCGGGG
>JACDAW010000013.1 GCA_013695245.1 Pyrinomonadaceae bacterium
GGATATTGCCATGCTTTTTCGGCGGATTTGTGTCGCGCTTATTTTCGAGCAGGGAGAGAGCACGCGCGAGTTTCGGGCGCGTTTGTGCGGGTTCGATAATCTCGTCAATAAAGCCGCGTTCGGCGGCGACGTAAGGGTTGGCGAACTTCTCTTCAAACTCGGCGATGCGAGAGCGACGCGCCGCTTCTTTGTCGTCAGCCGCATCGAGTTCGCGGCGGTAGAGAAGTCCGACCGCGCCCTCCGCGCCCATCACGGCGATCTCGGCTGATGGCCACGCAAAGTTAACGTCCGTGCGAATATGTTTTGAAGCCATCACGCAGTAAGCGCCGCCATATGCCTTGCGAGTAATAACGGTAATCTTCGGCACAGTGGCTTCGGCGAAAGCATAGAGAAGTTTCGCGCCGTGACGGATGATGCCGCCGTGTTCTTGTTTCACGCCCGGTAAGAATCCGGGTACGTCCTCAAAGACGACGAGCGGAATGTTAAAGCAGTCGCAGAAACGCACAAAGCGCGCGCCTTTGACGGAGGCATCAATGTCGAGCACGCCTGCGAGAAAAGCAGGTTGGTTAGCGACAATGCCGATGGAGCGACCATCAATACGCGCGAATCCGACAATGATGTTCGGCGCGAAAGATTCCTGAACTTCAAAAAAATATTCATCATCCACCACACGGTGAATCACATCGCGGATGTCATAAGGTTGGTTTGATGCTTCGGGAACAACCGCGTTCAAGCTCTCATCAGTGCGCGACGGAGAATCAGAAGTTTGTGTGCGTGGTGCTTCTTCGACGTTGTTTGACGGGATAAAGGAGAGAAGTTCGCGCACGATTTGTAAGGCGTGTTGGTCGGAATCGGCGGCGAAGTGCGCCACGCCCGAAGTGTGATTATGCGTGCTCGCGCCGCCGAGTTCTTCTTTTGTTACCTCTTCGTGCGTGACCGTGCGAATCACGTCGGGGCCCGTAATGAACATGTAAGAAGAGTTGCTCACCATGACGTTGAAATCCGTGATCGCCGGACTATAGACGGCTCCGCCCGCGCACGGCCCCATGATGCAACTGATCTGCGGGACGACGCCTGAAGCGAGCGTGTTGCGCAAGAAGATGTCGGCATAACCTCCGAGACTAACGACGCCTTCCTGTATGCGCGCGCCGCCGGAATCGTTTAAGCCGACGATGGGAGCGCCCACTTTCATCGCCAAATCCATCACCTTACAGATTTTCTCGGCGTGGGTTTCGGAAAGCGATCCACCGAAGACGGTAAAGTCCTGCGCGAAGACGAAGACACGTCGCCGGTCAACCAGCCCATAACCGGTAACGACGCCGTCGCCCGGATAAATTTGATCTTCAAGTCCGAAGTCGCGCGAGCGATGAACGACGAGTTTGTCAAACTCTTCAAATGTGCCTTCGTCAAGCAAAAACTCGATCCGCTCACGCGCTGTGAGTTTTCCCGCCGCGTGTTGGCGTTCGATGCGCTCGCTTCCGCCGCCCGCTTCGGCGAGACGTGTGCGTTCACGCAAACGGTCGAGTTTCGATTTAGTAAACATTTGTTTGACTGTCGTCATAAACTTTGCAATCTCCTAAACAACCATGCGCCGCCGCAGAGAGCGCATCGCCCACTCGGTGAGGGCGAGCGAAATAACGATTAAATAAATCGCTTCCAACGCGTGACGCGGCGTGAATTGCCCGATGAGCGTGGCGCGCGCGAGATCGATGGCACTGGTAAGCGGGATCGCCCATGCGATTGCTTGCAACCACGCGGGCATCACGTCAATCGGATACCAGACGCCGCACAGGAAAAGGGCGGAGAAGAAAAGCGAAATATAAAGATTGTAAGAATCAATATCGCGGACGTGAGCAGTGACGCCGAGCGAAGTGGCGGCGACGAAAAGGCTGCCTGCGAGGAGCGGCAGGGGCGCGAACAGTGCCCACGCAGATTCAATTGCGCCGAAGAGGAAAAGCACCGGAAGGATCAGCAACACATCCACCAAAGCTTTCGTCATCGCCCAGCAAATCTCGGCGAAGGCGAGCGACTCGGCTTCGACGGGCGTGGCGAGAATCGCGTCGAAGGTTGATTGATAGACCATGCGAAAGTAAGAGCCGTAAGTCGTTTCAAACATCGCGCGCGAGATCACGGCGAATGAAAGAACGCCAGCGCCGACGAATGCAAGATACGGCACGCCCGCGACCCGTGATGCGACAAGCGAGCCGACGCCCCAGCCGAACGCGAAGATCATAAACACCGGCTCAATCAGCGGTGCGGCCAACTCCATCTTCCACAGGCGCAAATAGACTTCGCTATGGCGTTGCCAAACCGCGCGGGCATCGCGCAAGTCAATGCGCGCGAAAGCGAGCGAACGAGCAGGGAAGCGAGGAAGAATTGAAGATGAGTGTTGCAAAAGGATTATCTTTTATAATCTGAAGATCGTTTACAGAGCCGCGTTGTCATTAAAGGGAAACTCTCTTTTTTCGATGAGTTCAAGGAGCGCAGTTAAAGCTTCTTGAGCGCTTCGTTTAACTTCAGTCGAATAGTTATAAAACCGCGAGTTAGTTTCAAATTCTTCCTCGTCGAGAATTTCGTAGTTGAATGTTGGGTGCACAAGCACGTCAATGTCCAAGTCTATGAAGCTCAGTACTCCCGCGTCGAGTGTGGCTGGAACATTAATGTTGCAATAGTAATTGCGTAAATCACCTGAAGCATTCATGAAGCGGAAAACGTTATACCATTTGTCAGTCCAGTAATACTCGACGCTTCGCGTGCCGCGCGCGATGGTGCCGAGCAGAGGATGACGAATCTCTGTGTCGAATCGGGCGTCAAGCACAAGCAGCGAATTATCGCGTCGAATCAGTTTGGCTTTCCATTCACGGTGCACGCGCCCATCGAATTTGCAGGCGCGCACAAGAATTCGGCCGTTCGACATAAAGGTTCACTGTAGGGGTGAATCGCTACGTTAACTGAATCTATTCGTCATTGTTGCCGCTACCGACAAATTCCAGAAACACATCTTCGAGATTCGATGGGCGCAGCAACATGCGACGATTCTCGTAACGTTTCATGAGCGGCGCGAGTTGTTCCGGCGTATCTGCAAAGTAGAGGTGCGCGCCGGAGCGATTGACGCCACGCACGCCGTCCGTTTCGTCAAGCTTCAAGTCTTCCGTCTCGCGCACTTCGAGTGCATAACGCGCGACGCGCTGGCGAATTAGCTCTTGCGGCGCGCCCTCGATCTGGATGCGCCCTTCATTGATAATCAAAAGACGGTCGCAGAGTTTCTCCGCTTCATCCATGTAGTGTGTGGAGAGCAGCAGCGTAATATTGCTCGCGCGGCGCAAGAGTTCAAGGCGACTCCAGATTTCCTGCCTCACCTGCGGATCGAGTCCGGTCGTCGGCTCATCAAGCACGAGCAGGCGCGGTTCGTGGAGAAGAGCGCGGGCGATCATCAAACGCCGCTTCATGCCGCCCGATAAATCATCAACGCGCGCCGCGTGGCGCTCACTTAAGCCGATGAACTTTAATAATTCTTGCGTTCGTGCGATGGCGCGCGGGCGCGTCAAATCGTAGTATCGCGCGTAAGCGAGAAGATTTTGCTGCACGCTTAAGTCTGGATCGAGATTGTTCTCCTGCGGCACAACGCCGATCAGAGCGCGAATCTGCCGCGCGTCTCTTTTGACATCAAAGTTTTCAACGAAAAGTTCCCCGACAGTCAAAGGCGAGCGACACGCGATCATGCGCATCGTCGTTGATTTTCCGGCTCCGTTCGGGCCGAGCAAGCCGAACGCTTCGCCGCGCCCAACTTTAAAATCTATCCGGTCAACCGCGCGGCGAGTTCCGTAATCCTTCGTCAGCCCGCGCGCTACAACAACATTTTCCACCATGACGAAAGACGCCGGCCGTCAAGAATTTGCCGCAATTGTAAATTTATGTTCCGGCCGTCTTAAACGCTTATTTCTGGTTTTCACGTTTGCGCCAATCGGCGAGAAACTGTTCAAGCCCGCGATCCGTGAGTGGGTGTTGAACGAGTTGCATTAATACTTTCGACGGCATTGTCGCCACGTCCGCGCCAAGACGCGCCGCTTCGATGACGTGCATCGTGTGGCGGACGCTGGCAACAAGCACTTCCGTCTTCCATTCATAGTTACGGTAGATTTCGACGATCTCGCTAATGAGTTGCATTCCGTCTTGCCCGACATCGTCGAGGCGGCCGACGAACGGAGAGATGTAAGCCGCGCCAGCTTTGGCGGCGAGTATGGCCTGTGCGGCCGAAAAGCAAAGCGTAACGTTAACCTTCGTGCCTTCGTCGGCCAGCGTGCGGGTCGCGCGTAATCCGTCCATAGTCAACGGACATTTGACAACGACGTAGGGCGAAATCTTGACGCTCTCGCGCGCTTCGCGCAGCATTCCTTCCGTGTCGAGGCTCGTGACTTCGACCGAGACGGGGCCGCGCACCGCGTCGCAGATGGCCGCAACGTGCTCCTGCCAGATGATGTTCGTCTCCTTAGCGACGAGCGACGGATTGGTTGTCACGCCGTCAATCAAACCCAGTTTCGCCGCTTCGCGTATCTCCCCCAAGTTAGCCGTATCGAGAAAAAATTTCATTTCAACCTCCGCCAAATTAAGGCACAAACTTTTGCTTCATGGCATTGCCGCCTGCACCTTGTTGCAAAGCGTGCCGATGCCTTCAATTTCTACTTCGACCGTATCGCCCGCTGAAAGTTTCCCGACACCGGCGGGCGTGCCCGTCGCAATTACATCCCCGACTTCAAGCGTCATGTGTTGCGAGATGTAGCGAATTAAATCTTCGACCGGAAAGATCATATCACGTGTGTTAGCGTGTTGGCGCGTTTCACCGTTAACGCGCGTCTCAATGGTAAGCGCGTCCGTAGCAATCTCCGTCTCAATAAAGGGGCCGACCGGGCAGAAGGTGTCAAAGGATTTGCCGCGTGTAAACTGCACATCTCTTTTTTGCAGATCGCGCGCGGTAACGTCGTTGAGGCACGTATAGCCGAGCACATAATCGAATGGGTTTTCGGCGGAAGTCAAACGACGAGCGCGGCGTCCGATAACGACAGCGAGTTCGCCTTCATGTTCGACACGCGCGGAAGCAGAAGGCAATTCAATCGCTTCTCCGTGAGCGATAATGGATGAAGGAGCTTTGAGAAAGAGCAGCGGCTCGGACGGCACTGCGTTACCGAGTTCGGCAGCATGGTCTGCATAATTGCGCCCGACGCACACGATCTTTGAAGGCGTGACGGGCGCAAGCACCTGCACCGCGCTTAAAGCGAACGGCTCAGAGTTAAAGTTTTGCTTGAGATTAGGGTTGTAAATATCTTCTACTGAAAAGATTTGACTGCCATCAACCATGCCATAAGTAATAGACGGTAATTTTGAGTGAGCGAAGCGACAAATTTTCATTGGTTTAAGGCACGATCTCCGAAATCACTTCTGAAGGCTGGCTAACGTTGCCGGACGCGTCAACGGCTGTCAGATAATAATAGTATCTTTTGCCAGATTCGAGATTATCATCAGTATAGGTCGTGCGCGGATTCGGCGTGCGCGTTAGTTTCGTCCAGCGCTCCTTCGGCAGTTCAGGATCGGTGGAGCGATAAATGTGATAGCCGGTCACGTCGCGTTCGGGATTAGCAGGATAGAAAAGCGAGAGCTTACCGGGCGCGGCGGCGATGGTGAGCGAGGTTGGGGCGGACGGTGGAAACTTATCAGCGGGGACGACAGTGATGCTGTTGGAATTTAAACTCTCGACTTGCGCTCCATTGGCGCCGAGCGAAACGGCGCGCACGACATAGGAGTATTCATCGCCAAAGACGAAGTTACGATCTTCAAATTCGGTGTTCGGGATGAGGTCGGTGTTAAGCGGAGTCTGCCCGCGCTCGGTTTGTGAAAGAGTGGTTCGGTAGATGTTATAGCCGAGCACGTTGGGCGGCGCGGAGCCATCAATGTTGGCGGTTGGCGCTTGCCAGCGCACTTGCACGGCGCGCTCTGTCGGTGTAACTCCGCTGATAACGGGCGGAAGGCTAATGCGCGCGGCCGGTTCGACAAGGAGGAAATTAGAAAAGGAGGCGCGTTGCCCGGAGGCGTTAACGAAGCGAACGGCGTAGCGCAGGCGCACGGGTTCTCCGGCGAGCGTGAGCGTATCGGTATAAGTTAAAGTGTCGCCAGCATCTCTTATCTCCTCGGAGGTGATAGCGCCGATCAAGGTTGAGCGTGCGTCGAACTGTTCTTCAGTAAGCGGCAGTGGATCGGTCGGGCGTTCGGCGAGGCGATAAACGTCTATGCGATTGATATTCAAGACGCTGGTGGCGACGGCATTGCGGCGCGGGGCGGGCCAACTGAGCGTCACTTGATTGCCGCGTTGCGCGCCGGAGAGAAGTTCGGTGCGTTGCGGCACGCGCTCTACGGGCGGTAGAGGCGGGCGCCGTTTGCCGCAGGCAGCAATCATGAAGGCAAAGGGCAAAAGTAAAAAGGCAAAAATCAAGACCGATCTGATTGTTTCGCCGTTGCCTTTTGCCTTTCGCTTTTCTACTTTTACCTTCATAAGATGTAACGGCTTAGGTCTTGGTCCTTGACGATCTCGGAGAGCGCGCGCGAGACGTAGGCGGCATCAACTTTTTGCTGCTTGGGTTCGATGTCCGGCCCTTCAAAGCTAATTTCGTCAAGAACTTTTTCAAGGATCGTATGTAGGCGACGCGCACCGATGTCTTCGGTTTGTTCGTTGACGAGCGCGGCGAAGCGCGCGACCGCATCAACCGCGTCTGCCGTGAAGTCGAGTTCGATTCCTTCGGTTTCAAGCAAGGCGCGATATTGTTTGACGAGTGAATTCTTCGGTTCCGTCATGATGCGTTTGAAATCTTCGATGGTCAATGATTCGAGTTCGACGCGAATCGGAAAACGGCCTTGCAGTTCCGGGATCAAATCGGAGGGTTTGCTAACGTGAAAGGCTCCGGCGGCGATAAAGAGAATGTGATCGGTTTTGACCATTCCGTAGCGCGTGTTGACGGTCGTGCCTTCGACGATTGGGAGAATGTCGCGTTGCACGCCTTCGCGGGAAACGTCGGGCCCCGCGCCTGATTCGCGCCCGGCGATCTTATCAATCTCATCGAGAAAGATGATCGCGGAGGATTCGACGCGGTCAAGCGCGGTGCGCGCCACGGCGTCCATGTCAATGAGTCGCTCTTCTTCCTCTTGAATCAAATTCTCCATTGCCTCATCAACGCGCATCTTGCGACGTTTAGTGCGCCCCTGAAAAAGGTTGCCGAGCATATCTTTCATGTTGATGCCCATCTCTTCGACGCCTTGGGGCCCGGCGACTTCGATGGTCGGAAATGATCGCTCGCGCACTTCGAGTTCGACAATGCGATTGTTGAGTTTTCCGGCGCGCAATTGCTCGCGGAGTTTTTCGCGCGTGCGATTTGCTCCACCATCTTCGCGCGTCAATTGGTCTTCGCCGGAAGGTTCGGGTTGATCTGTAAATTCGGCGTCGAAATCAAAATGGGTGGCGCGCGAGGAAGAGGGAAGGAGCAGATCGAGTATGCGTTCCTCGGCGGCGGCTTCGGCTTTGTCGGCGATCTCTTCGGCCTTTTCAACGCGCGTCATCTCGACGGCGATCTCGGTCAGATCGCGGATCATGCTTTCCACGTCGCGTCCGACGTAGCCGACTTCGGTAAATTTTGAGGCTTCGACTTTAAGGAACGGCGAATTGGACATGCGCGCGAGGCGGCGCGCGATCTCGGTTTTACCGACGCCGGTCGAACCGATCATAATAATGTTCTTCGGCATTACGTCGGCCGCCATATCGGGCGGCAACTTCTGCCTGCGCACGCGGTTACGCAGGGCGACGGCGACAGCGCGTTTGGCCGCTGTTTGTCCGACAACGTGTTTGTCGAGTTCGGTGACGATCTGACGCGGCGTCATTTCATCGAGGCGTGCTTCGTCAACTTCACCTGAAAGATAAATAACCATATGTTATGTAACAGAGAATATTGAAGATAATAGTTAGGAAAGAAGGTTTCTTTAACGCTTCTTAAATGCCCTTAAAAATCTTCTGATTAAGAGCAATGACCGATAACAAACGACCGATAACAGTTGATGTAC
>JACDAW010000088.1 GCA_013695245.1 Pyrinomonadaceae bacterium
TCGGCGAACACGGGTTTTACGATGAAATCTTTAAATCACTCGGCATTGCTTGGAAGCCGATGCGCTGGTCAATCGATCACAACCCGGCTTTGCTCGGCGGCGATCACGGGCGCGAGCAAGTTGCCAAGCAAGCGCACGTCATCGAATTTATCAACGCCTACCGCGCTTACGGTCACCTCATCGCCGACATCGATCCGCTTCACGCGATGCCCTTGCATCATCACCCGGAACTCAACCTTGAAACTTACGGTCTTTCAGTTTGGGATTTAGATCGCGAGTTTATGACCGGAGGCTTGGGCGGAACGGAGACGGCGCGCTTGCGCGAGATCATCGATCTCTTGCGTCGCTCTTATTGCGGCCGCGTCGGCATCGAATACGCGCACATTCAAGATTCGGCTCAAAGACGTTGGCTCCGCGAGCGCATAGAAGCTGCGCCGCAAGCGATTTCAGTTGAGACGAAGAAGGCGCTGTTGTGGAAATTGATCTCCGCCGAACAGTTCGAGCGTTTTCTGCACACGCGGTATCTCGGACAAAAGCGTTTCTCCATTGAAGGCTGCGAAACTTTGATCCCGCTTCTCGATCAATTGATCGAAGGCGCGGCGTCGCGCGGCGTCGAAGACATTACATTGGGATTGGCGCATCGCGGGCGCATCAACGTTCTCGCCAATGTCATCGGTCATTTTTGCGAGCGCATTTTTACGTCGTTTGAAGGAACGGTTCACCCGAACTTTCCCGCCGACGAGGGCGACGTAAAATATCATCAAGGCGCGCGCGGCGAACGCGAGGCGGCAAACGGGGGCAAAGTTAAATTAACTGTTTCGCCGAATCCGAGCCACCTTGAGTTTGTTGATGCGGTAGTTGAGGGCATGGTGCGCGCAAAGCAGGATTTGATGCCGGGCGTGCGCGAAGAAGTTTGGGATAAAGCTCTGCCGGTGTTGTTGCACGGCGACGCGGCGTTTAGCGGGCAAGGCGTCGTGATGGAGACACTAAACCTCGCGGAGTTGAAGGGCTACCGCGTTGGCGGCACGATTCACATCATCATCAACAATCAGATCGGTTTTACGACTTCGCCCGAACAAGGACGCTCGACGATCTACTCAACCGATATTGCCAAGATGACGCAGCTGCCGATCTTCCACGTCAATGCCGACGACCCGGAAGCGGCGTTTCGCGTGATGCAGATCGCGCTCGATTACCGGCAAGAATTTAACAGAGACATGGTGATTGATTTAGTCGGCTTCCGTCGCCTTGGTCACAACGAATCGGATGAGCCGAGCTATACGCAACCGCTCATGTACGCGCGCGTGAAAATGCACGAAGGCGTGCGGGCGAAATATGCTGGGCAACTTGTGCGTGAAGGAGTGATAACTGAAGCGGAAGCGGAGGAGTTAATCAACGAGCGCGTGCGTCGTTATGAGCGTGCGCAAGCAGCGGCGAAACAGACGGTGGCCGCTAAGCCGAAGCGCACAGAACTGCCCGCCGCGATTGTTGACGAAGACGGATCAGCAGTGCTTAACACGCCCGTTAGCGCGGAAGTTGTGCGCGAGATCGGAGAACGCATCGCGCGCGTGCCCGAAGGTTTTCATGTTAATCCGAAGATGGTCAGCCAACTTGCGCGACGGGCGAAGATGGGAAGCGGCGAAGCGGGAATGGATTGGGCGTTTGCCGAAGCGGTCGCGTTCGGTTCGCTCGTGCTTGAAGGCACGCACGTGCGTCTGAGCGGACAGGATTCCGGGCGCGGCACGTTCAGTCAACGCCACGCCGTGCTCTACGACACGCAGACCGGAGCAGCTTGGACGCCGCTTGCGGAACTTCGTGTTGAGGGAAACGAATACGCTCGCTTCGAGGTTTTCGATTCCAGCTTGTCGGAACTAGCTGTGCTCGGTTTTGAGTACGGTTACACGATTGAGTCACCGCAGGCGCTTGTGATGTGGGAAGCACAGTTCGGCGATTTCTCAAACGGCGCACAGGTGATCATCGATCAGTTCATCGCGGCGGGCGAAGACAAATGGAAACAGACCTCGCGCCTCACGATGCTTTTGCCGCACGGCTACGAGGGGCAGGGGCCGGAGCATTCAAGCGCGCGACTGGAGCGTTACCTGCAACTCTGCGCCGAAAACAACGTGCAGGTTTGTTACCCTTCGACTCCGGCGCAATACTTTCATCTTCTGCGGCGGCAGGTGAAGCAACAAGTCGCGCGCCCGTTAGTGGTCATGACGCCGAAAAGTCTGTTGCGTCTTCCGGCGGCTACGTCGTCGGTCGAGCAACTAGCGAACGGCGGTTTTCTGCCCGTGATTAACGACGTGGAAGTGAAGAATCGCGATCAAGTTGAACGCATCGTTTTGTGTAGCGGCAAAGTTTTCTACGATCTAAATGACGCGCGGCGCAAAGCTAACGGAGAAAACGATCATCGCGTCGCCATTCTGCGGCTCGAACAATTCTATCCGTTTCCAGAAACGCGCCTGCGCGAAATCTTTGCCTCGATGCCAAACACGAAGACGCTCGTCTGGGCGCAGGAAGAGCCGCAGAATATGGGCGGCTGGCACTTTGTCGAACCGCGCCTCATGAATCTGCTGCCGGGCTGCGAGCGCCCTGTTTACGCCGGGCGAACGCCGTCGGCTTCTCCCGCGACCGGCTCTTACACCACGCACGAACTCGAACAACAACAACTCGTGCAAGAAGCTCTGCAAACTTCTGCGCCGCAAACAACCGCCACCTCACAAGTGCCGAAGATGGGAACTGACGGGTGAAGCAAAGTAGGAAATGGGAAGGATGAAGGCGGAAGTGCGGACACGCCGAAGGCGTGATTAAATAATTTAATTTTTGGAGCAAAGCTTGAAGAGCTTTGCCCTCACTTCATCCTTCTGCCTTCCTACTTCCGCCTTTGATTCTATGACGAATAAGAAATGCCCGCGCTGTAGGTTGGTTAATTTTGCGACGGATGATGTGTGCAGGCGTTGCGGTTCTCTGTTGGAGAATTCGGCGCGCTCTTTCCGTGAAGTTGAAAGTGCCGCGCCGCGTAAGCCGACCGTCTTGAAGCGCGCTCTCATCACGCTCGGCGTCGTCGCGCTTTTATTGTTCGCTGCCTACGCCTCGCTCCTCACAAGTTCATCGCCCATCTCTTACGAACAGCAACAGATTGTTGAACGTGCGATCAACATCATCGAAGCGAAAGGTTTTGACAGAAACGCTTTTGTGCTGCGACGTTTTGTGAGTTATCGCGCGACGGATAATTGGTGGAACCGTTGGGTCGGGCACGCCGATGCGTATGCTGCGACCAACTTCCCGTTTCAAGTTGTGACGCTCTATCCTGATTTCTTTAACCTGCCGGTTGATGATACGGAGCGCGCCGCCGTGTTGCTGCACGAATCGTTTCATCTGCTTGGGCACGGCGAGGAGAAAGCGTTCGATGGCGTGTGGCGCGCGAAACGCGAGCTTGGCTGGACGAAGGAGCGGTATGAGGCAACGCGCGTCTGGAGAAACGTGCATGAACTGACGATGGATTACGCGCCGAGCCTTTTTCAGTGCGGCGCGGAAGGGCATTCCGACTGCACGGAATAATAGCGCCTGTTATGCGCAATGAATTTGTTTATGGCAGCGTCGCGTAAGCTTAATAAAAAGCTGATCGTATTACTCGCACTACTGCTCTCCGGCGTCGCTCTTGCGGCGTGGGCGTTTCTCATCGAGCCTTCGCTGATTACCGTTAGCCATCATACGATTAAGATTCCGCGTTGGCAGCGGGAACATCAAAATTTGAAAATCGCGATCCTGACTGATCTCCACGTCGGCGCGCCGCACATGAACGTTGGGAAGCTAAAACAAGTTGTGGAGCGGACGAATGCGGAAGCGCCGGACGCGATTGTGATCTTGGGCGATCTGGTGATTCAAGATGTTGTAGGCGGTAAATTCGTCGAGCCTGAATTGATCGCAAACGAGCTGAAGAACTTGCGCGCGCCGCTGGGCGTTGTCGCCGTACTTGGCAATCATGATTGGTGGCTTGACGGCGAGCGTGTCGCGCGGAGCTTGAGGGAAACGGGACTGACGGTTTTGGAAAATGACGTGGCGCGCGTCGAGCGCGACGGCAAAGTTTTCTGGTTCGCCGGACTGGGCGATCTATGGACGCGCGCGGCGGACATCAAGGGCACACTCGGCAAAATTCAAACGGACGATCCTGTGATCGTGCTCACGCATAACCCGGATGTGTTTCCAGACGTACCGGCGCGTGTGAGTTTGACTTTGGCGGGTCACACGCACGGCGGGCAAGTTAATTTGCCTTTTGTCGGAAGACCAATTGTGCCGTCGAAGTTCGGGCAACGCTACGCGAGCGGGCACATTACGGAGAACGGACGCCACCTGTTTGTCACAAACGGCATCGGCACAAGCATCATCCCCGTGCGCTTTCGTGTGCCACCGGAGATCGTGGTTCTCACACTTCAAACGGAAGATGAAAAGAATGGTGCGCCACGCTAAGCGTTTGTTCGACAGCTTTGCATAAAATCGAAACTTTTCCGAAACTACGGCGTGAATTGACAAGCTGTGATTCCTACATCCGGCAATCACAAATTACAAACAGAACGAGTTTCTCTTACGATGAAACATTTTTACTCGGTGGTAAGCCTGCTTGTGCTTACTTTCGCTCTTGGTTTTGCTTCTCCAAGATACGCACAGGAAACAAACGCAAATCGGAACTCGCCGCCGATGGTTTTAACGCTCAACCAGAAACCCAAAGACTTTCAAATCAAACTATCCGAAGAAAACTCGTTCGCCGTCGAACTTGAGAAGGACAAAGGCTATTTAATTATCGTCGAACAAAAAGGCATTGATTTAGTTGTCAGATTAACCGATGCCAATGGCAATTTAATCAAAGAACAAGACACGCCCAACGGCAATAACGGACCGGAGAAGATATTTTTTCAGCCGGAAAACAAAGGACGGTTTTTCGTTTCGGTGAAGCCGTTAAAAAAGCCGAAAAATCCGCCCGTCGGACAATATTCGATTCGCGTCAGTCAGATTGCCAAAGTGGTGGCAAGGTATCGGCTCGAAGCGTTGCAACAGGATTTTGATTTGCTGACAAGCAGTTTGAAAGAAGCGCACACGGGCTTGAACTGGTATTCGACTTATCGGGAATTTGACGAGTTTTCCCAGAATCAGAGAAAACTGCTGCGCGACAAAATGACCGTTCTGGAATTTTATCGCGTTATCGCCCCCGTCATCGCTTTTACCAAAGAGGGACACACCTCGATTCGTCTTTCTGCCGACGACACTGGCTATCTCCAAGCCTTCGGTCGCTACTTTCCGTTTCAAATCAAATTCCTCAACAAACAGGCGTATGTTATCAATGATTTCGACGGCATTAAGGCGAAAGGCTTTCTGCTAACCAAGATTAACGGAAAAAGTATTGATGAAATTGTCAAAACATTTCTTTCCATCGAGCCGGACGACGGCTACATCGTTACCGGAAAATACCGCTGGATCGAGGAGAACGGCAGTTTTCCTTGGTTCTACCTGCGCTGTTTCGGAAGTTCGGCAAGTTTCGCGGTCGAGTTGATCGATCCGAAAACGAATCGTCAGATCGCATTAGACAACGTGCGTGCGGTTGGATACAAGGAGTATCGGCGTCTCTGGAAAGAGTCCGTTCCGCCGAATGTCATTGAATATCCGGCGGCAAAGATCGAGTTTCAGCCCGAAATTAAAACTGCGATTTTGACATTCAATACATTCGACACGTTATTCAAAGATGCCAAGTTTGATTTCAAAGGATTTACCGACAAGGCGTTCGACGAGATCAGAAAACGAGGTGTCGAAAATCTGATCCTAGATGTCAGGAAAAACGACGGCGGTGAGGAAGGATTAGAGGATTACGTATTCGCTTTTCTCACAAATAAACCCTACACAAAATACCGTTATGTGCAGGCATCGGGACCGACTTATTCATTTCTGAAATACACGAATTACAACACGAAAGAAAAGCAGGAGCGGCTTGAGGCGGCTATTAAAAGTGAACATTATCTCGCCAGCGACGGCAGGCTTTTAAGAAGAAAAGGAATTCTCACTCCGGCAGAACCGCGAAAAGATGCGTATCAAGGCAAAATCTATGTTCTGACCAGCGGCTTAACTTATTCGGGCGGTTCGGAATTCGCAAGCATCATCAAAGGAAACCGGCAGGCGACATTTATCGGCGAAGAAACGGGCGGCGGCTATTACGGTAATACCAGCGGGTCTTACATCAGATTAACGCTTCCGCACAGCCAAATAATAATCAGAATCCCGCTGCTCAAATTCGTGGTCGAGGTCGGAGGCGACATTCCTTTCGGGCGCGGAGTCATCCCGGATTATGAAATTCAACCGACGATTGACGAATATCTAAACGGCGTTGATGCTGAAATGAACTATGCTCTCAAATTGATTCGAGATAGCGAATAATAATGAGCAAAATTTATGGGTCAATTAACATTAGGAATGCGTACAGTATTTGTTTGGATTTATAGTAAGGATGAGCGTGTAAGAGATTCAATTTTTATGCAACGGCTGCTCAAGCCAACTCTCTTTGTCAATCTTGTCAACGAGCTGAAGCTCGTGGCAATTGATGAAATGTCAACCGCAACCTAGTTCGGTCGATCTCTTTCGGAGGGCGCGCGACTTACATGCAAAAGCGTTCGATCATGTTTTTCAAAACGGAGACGCAACTGCGCAACGCTGCAACAGGCACAAACTCGCCGGTGCGGTGCGCCGTGCGAATGTCGCCGGGGCCGAAGACGACTGCTTGCGCGCCGAGTTCGGTGAGTTGCGGGGCTTCCGTGCCGAAGGCCACAGTGCCAGCAGGCTTTCCCGTCGCTTCTTCGAGCGCGCAAACAAGCGGCGAATTTGGATCGGTTTCTACCCCTGCATCAATGCGCCCCGCGTTTATTTCACAGTCAAAATTTGCATCTTCTTGATGTAGTTGTTCGGCTGCGCGGGCGACCATGTCAAGCGTGTGCTCGGCCGTTTGATTCGGCACAGGTCGCCATTCGAGCGTAAAGCGACACGAGCCAGCGATCACGTTCTTCGCCGTTCCGCCCTGAATCATGCCGATGTTGATCGTGGTGTGAGGCGGATCAAACGCCGGATGAATTTCGGTTTTGAGTTGTTCCGAAATCTCTTCGATGCGGCGGATGAAACGCGCCGCATGTAAGATGGCCGATGCGCCGCGTTCGGGGTGTGCGCTGTGACCTTCGCGCCCGTGCAAAACGATTTCGGCGAGGCAATAACCTTTTCCCGCGCGCATCGGCTGCAAAGATGTCGGTTCGCCAACGATAGCGTAACGCGCTCGGAAAGCTTTCGCTTCTGCGAGATGCTTCGCGCCGACGCAACCTACTTCTTCGTCAGCCGTAAAGACAAGCGCGAGCGGACGGCGAAGTTTTTTTATATCCGTTTCTTCAATGGCCGTGAGCGCGGCGGCGATAAAGCCTTTCGTGTCACACGCGCCGCGCCCGTAAAGTTTTCCGTCGCGCTCGGTGAGCGTTAAAGCTTCCGTCCACGCCGGATCAAAAGGCACGACATCCGTGTGCCCGACGAGCGCCAATTCAATTTCGGTTTCGTCCGAAGAAACATTAGGCGCTACCGCAACCATGTTGAGCTTTTCAATTCCGTGCTCATCCCGATACGGAAAAAAGCGCACGCGCAATCCGCGCTTTTCCGCGCGCTTCACCGTGTAGGAAATGATCTCTTCGTTTGGCAGCGAGGAGATTGAATTGAAGCCCACGAGTTCGCGCAATGTACGCTCGACGGTCATTCAGATTTTTCTCCACAGTTTATTTTGAAGCGCGCAGAAGCGGCTGATGATCTCTTCCTGCGCCGGATGTTTTCCGTCTCGCACAATGCAGTTGCCACCGACTACGACCGAGCGAACGGCTGCACGCGAAAGTGTGAAGACGATAGCGGCGAGCAAATCTTCCGCGCCCGCGCCCGCGATGGAAACATCGTTGAGGTCAACGCTAAAGAAATCCGCCGGGCTTCCAACATCTAGTGCGCCGCCCGAAGCGCCGATGCTGCGCGCGCCGCTCGTGGTCGCGCAATGAAACAAAGTTCTTGCCAGCCCGCTCAGGTCGCTTGCTGCGTCGTAGGTTGAATTTTGTGAAGACGTTTGAACGCGACGGGCGCGGAGCACAGCGCGTTCGAGTTTTTGTAAACGTAAATGATATTCAATCTCGCGTGCGTCTTCGAGCAGATCGATCTGCGCGTGGCTGTCCGTGCCGAGCGCAATCGGGATGTCGTGTTTCAGAAGCAGATCGGCCAACACGATGCCGTCACCTAAGTTTCGCTCGGTGGTCGGACACGCGCAAATTGATGCTTTCGCCCAACCGAGCTGATTGGCTTCATCTTGCGTGATATGGATCGCGTGAACGCAAGTCGTGCGTTCGTTCAACAGTTCTTCAAAGTCGAGCAGTGCGATGGGCGCGCGCCCGTGTTCGGCGATGCACTCATCAACCTCCGCTGGCTGTTCGGCGACGTGCATGTGAATGGGAAGTTCGTGTTCGTTGGCATAGGCGAAGACTTCGCGCAAATAATCGAGCGGCACGGCGCGAACGCTGTGCGGCGCGACGCCTAGCCACGCCATCCCGTTCGCATCTTCGCGCAGAAGATAGCGACGCAGAGCTTCCGTGTGGCCGATGAAGATGTCGGGTTCGGGTTCGGTAAAGCGGCTTTGGTAGAGGTAGGCGGACGGTCTGCGAAAATTGTTGCGCGCGTAAGCCGTGCGCAAAAGCGCAATGCGAATCCCAACGTCGCGCGCCGCGCGCACCACTTCTTTGGCGAGCAGATTCGGATCATCGTAAGGCGCGCCTTCGGGCGTTCGATGAAGGTAGTGAAACTCGCCGACCGACGTGATGCCACTGAGCGCCATTTCAAGAAACGCCATGCGCGAAGCGTCGTAAATGTCTTCGGGCGAGAGACGATTCGCGGCCTCGTACATCGCCGTGCGCCACGTCCAGAAGTTGTCACCCATCGCGCCCGTGCTCGTGCGCATCTCGGTGCGCCCGCGAATCACGCGCTGGAAAGCATGTGAGTGGGCATTCGTCATGCCGGGTAAAATCGCTTGACCTGATAAGCGCACGACGTTCGGCACGCGCTCGATGTTCGCCGTGATTTCAACGATGCGCCCCACGCGGTCGCACACTACGCCCAACCCGCGCGCGAAGCGATCTTCGGTGTAGAGAAGATCGGGAAGATAGGCGACCAAGTGATCATCGCTCTGTGCTGCGTTGTCCCCGCCGCTTGGTATAGCTTCGTTCATCGCGCTCTCAGTGACTTGTGCTGCCCGCGCTGTTTCTGTTTTTCTTCGCGGCGATGTAAGCGTCTATGTTGCGCTCTAACACATCGAGCGGCACGGCTCCGGCTGAGAGCACGGCATCATGAAATTCGCGGATGTCGAACGACGCGCCGAGTTCACGTTGCGCCCGCGCGCGTAATTCTTTGATTTTGAGTTCGCCGATTTTGTAAGCAAGCGCCTGACCGGGCCATGAAATGTAGCGATCAATTTCATTGACGATGTCTAGCTCGGTTTTCGCCGCGTTTTCCATAAAGAAGTTGATCGCGCGCTGCCTGTCCCAGTGCATCTGGTGCATCCCCGTATCAACGACGAGGCGGACGGCGCGCCACATCTCGTAGGTCAGTTGCCCGAACTTCGAGTAAGGATCGTCTTTGTAAAGTCCCATGTCTTCGCCGAGCGATTCGGCGTAGAGTCCCCAGCCTTCGACGAACGCGGTGTAGCCGCCGTAGCGACGAAAGTTCGGCAGCGCGCCCTGCTCTTGCGCGATGGCGATTTGCAGGTGATGACCGGGCACGGATTCATGCAACGAGAGCGCCATCATCTCGTATTTCGGGCGGACTTCGGGTTTGTAGAGATTCA
>JACDAW010000092.1 GCA_013695245.1 Pyrinomonadaceae bacterium
CGGGCGGCCGTCACGGTTTTAATGAGGTGATTGGCAACGAGCGTGTCCATTGTGCGCACGCCCGTGATGTCGAGGATGGCGATTGTCGAGCCGGTATCCACGATCTTTTGCAACAGAGCTTCCATCATCACTTGCGCGCGACGCGAATCAAGTGTGCCGATAACGGGGAGCGTCAAGATTTTGTCCCACACTTTAATGACAGGCGTGGAGAGTTCCATCATGTCGGCGCGCTGTTGGTGGATGATCTCTTCACGCGAACGAAGATAGTTTTCAATCATCACTAGTCCCATGCGGTCGAGCAGGTCGGTGAAGTAAAGCGTCTCGCTGATGACTGCTTCGGAGTTGTTCTCAAGCTCTTCGGCTAAAAGCGGGATGACGGCGTTGCGCAGAGAGAGAATGTAAGTGGCATTTTCAATCGGCGTGTAGCCTTTGACGGCGCGCTCGCGCGATATTTCGTTGAGAAACAGGCGCATCTCGTCGAATTCAGAGGCGTCGAAATCTTTTTCGTTTGCGTCCTGAATGCTGCGCGCCAGCATGTCAATGATCTGGCGCGATTGATGCCGCAATTCCTTTTTAGAAATAAGTTCTTCGCGGAAATCGCCGGAATCGAGGCGCTCTTTGATCCAGATGTTGAGAAGTTCGTCACGCCGCTTTTGTAGCAGATCGACGACACGACGTGAAGGTGTCGGCGTTTGCTGCGCAGTGTTATCCGCCATCTTGAACTCCCGCGTTTAAGCGCGCGTAGATTCGTTTGCATCCTGATTGAGTGTGCGCGCAAAGTTTAGTAAGTGAGAATTACTACTGCCAATGCCTTCAAACGCCTTATGGAATTAGCGAGGCATCTTAACATCGGACGACATAAAAACGAACCATGCGAGAGTTAATTGTTCGCAAACTGCGAAGACCTCGCTTTGAATCAAAATTTCTGAATCTCAAATCTGAATGGGGCCGACCTTTTCGATCTTTCTACCAGCGCGCCCTTGCACCAAAATCCCGCTCTCCTGTTCGCGGCGCGAGCGCGCGCCTTCGGTGTGCCAGTTCGCCCACTCGGCCGGAGCGTCGAAGGTTTCGCCGCCGTGCCGTGTGAGGCGTTCGCGCACGCGGCACATCACGGGAGTGTTAACGCCCGCGCCGCTCAACACGGCTTGCCCTTTCGTCAACGCCGGAAGCTCAGCGAGCAACTGCCTTCCTGCGCCCTCAACCGATCTCGCCACCGTGTCCTGATCAATCGGGTTGACGATACGCATAATTATTTGCGTCATGCACTGTGATAACACGTCTTGATCGAGCTTGCCCGGACGCTGCGTGATGAGTCCGATGCCGACGCCGAACTTGCGACCTTCGGAAAGAATCTGCTTCAAGATGTTTGTCGAGACGACCGTCTGCCCGGCGGGAGCGAAGCGGTGAGATTCTTCCAGAAGCGTAAAGACCGGATAAGGAAGAAAGTGATCGCTCGTCGGCTCGGCCTCTTCGCGCACCGTCGCCACACGCGCTTTGTTGACCCTCCGCAGGATCGCGCCAACGACTACTTGCTGTTCGTTCTGTTCAATATCGGAAAGCTGCAAAACGGTGCAACGTCCGGGATGGAAGAGATCGGCAAGCGGAATGTGCTCGCTGTCGTGAAAGATCGATTCATGGCGGTCGAAACGCGAATCGAGCCGCCACAGCAAACCGTCAATCGAACTCGCGTTCCCCGATGAATTGCCGCGCCCGTCGTCATCGCCATATTTCTGCTTCGTCACCTCGTCGCGCAGATCGTGGTAGCCCCAGAGCGCAGTCTCGCCGCGCTGCTCTTTAAGGCTACGATATGCTTGCGAGAGATAATGCAACATCTTGTCAGATGTGCCTTCGGGGAGAAGATATTTGATGTCGGCTTCGGTCAAAGACGAGAAGCGAACTTTGATGCGGTCGTGTGTAAAAATCTTAACTTCCGGCCGGTAACCGTCTTCGTGCGTGAAACGATTGTCGCCTTCGATGGAACGCAGTGTGTCGTATTCGCCGTGCGGGTCAACGATGAGGACGGCGGCGCGATTATGCGGCATCATCAACTCTTCGACGAGCACACCCGCCGTGTAAGACTTGCCCGCGCCCGTTGAAGCCAAGATCGCAAGATGCGTTGAGACGACATCTTTAACGGAGAGCACGAGTGGCACTTCGCCCGCGTCGCGTGTGAGAAGCGATCCTAAGTGCGCCGAGCCAGTGTCGCCCGCGCGTCGTGAACTGAGCACGGATGAAAGCGTATTTGATGAAGCGAGAAAGACGGCATCGCCCGTCTGCGGCGGGATGCGCGGGTTAACGAAATCGCCGAGCTGTCGGCTAAAGTAGCCGATTGATTCGACCGTGATCTCATAAAGCTCGCAGCCTTCAGCTTCAAGCCCGATGAGCGATGAAACGATTGACGGCGGCACGTTCGGATCGGCGAGGAAAGCGTCAGGAAGATTGCGTGCAAGTCGGCGACTCGTGATTGTGCCTAAAATGCGGCGTTCATTTGCGCCGTCGTGCGCCGTATAGTAAACGAATTCTCCGGCGCGGGCGCGCTTGTTGTCCGTCGTAATAAAGACGTATTCGTGCGAGCGCTCGCCCGGCCCCTTCACGGTTCCGGTTAGTAGGTCGGATGTAGATTGCTCGATAGGCATTGGAGTTTAGGAAAAGCGATTCGACGAATAAATTCGATTAGCGAAACGAGTTTCAGGGGCGAGTATAACACGCTGGCAGAATGTTTTAGAGCGAAGTTGATCGTTCGTTTTGAGGCTTGCCCGTAATAGATTTTACTCCGCTTTTCATTTGAAGAAGCGAGCGACGCATTGAACGACGTGCTGCTGCTGCTCAAACGTTAATTCAGGATAGATAGGCAGCGCGAGCGTTTCTCGCGCAGCGCGCTCGGCTTCGGGAAAATCACCAGCCTTGTAGCCGAGCGTGAGGAAACACTTTTGCTGATGAAGCGGCACGGGATAATACACTTCTGTGCCGATGTTGTTGGCGCGCAAGTGTTCACGCAACTCGTCGCGCTTTTCTGGAACGCGGATCACGTATTGATTAAAGATGTGGCGTGCGCCCGCGCGCGCGAAAGGTAAAGTTATCTTGTTACTTAATTTCGCTTCCGTGAAAAGCTCATTGTAAGTCGCGGCGTTTGCTTGACGCTGCTGTGTCCATCGGTCGAGGTGAGGAAGTTTAACTCTTAGCACGGCCGCTTGAATCGCGTCGAGGCGACCGTTGATGCCGACAAATTTGTGATGATATTTCACCGTCTCGCCATGTACGCGCAGTGAACGCAAACGCTCGGCCAATTCGTCGTCGTTTGTCACCAACATGCCACCATCGCCTGCGCCGCCCAAATTTTTCGTCGGATAAAAACTGAAGCAACCGATTGCGCCCATCGAACCGGCGCGTCGTCCGTTATCCTCTGCGCCAATCGCTTGCGCGGCGTCTTCGATCACAGCCAGATCGTGTCGTCGCGCAACTTCGTGAATCGCATCCATTGCGGCACACTGCCCGTAAAGATGCACGGGCATAATGGCGCGCGTGCGCTCAGTGATCGCGCGTTCGATAAGCGTCGCGTCAATATTAAAATCTTGCGGATTGATGTCAACAAAACGCGGCCGCGCGCCGACGCGCACGATTGAACTCGCGGTGGCGAAGAAGCTGTAAGGCGTGGTGATAATTTCATCCTCCGCTTTGATGTCGAGCGCCATTAGCGCGAGCAACAAAGCGTCGGTGCCGGAAGTGCACCCGACGGCGTGAGC
>JACDAW010000099.1 GCA_013695245.1 Pyrinomonadaceae bacterium
CTCGTCAGTCGCTTGCAGCAAGTCTTGAGCGTTGAGCGCGTGGCGATTTTTATTGAAGATGGCCGGAGCGCATCGGGCTATCGCGTGGCGCGCGCCGCCGGGCTGTCAAGCGAAGTGCTTGTGCCGCCGGATTTCCGCGAGATGATCCGCACGCGCTCGGCCGGGACAGGCATTGTGCGCGCCGACGATCTGGAACTTGCGCCGGAATCGTCCGGTTTTGTGCGCCGCGCGCTCCACTACTACGTGCCGTGCGTTGTGCGCGGGCGGATGGTCGCCGTGATCGGACTGGGTCGCTCGGCTGACGGCGCGTTGCTCTCGTCGGAAGACCTTGAAATTTTGCGCACCGTGTCGGGCTACGTTGCGGTTGCGATTGAGAACAGCTTGCTTTATCAAGAGCAACGCGAGCGCGCTGCCGAGCTTGAGGTGCTGAAAGAGTTTAATGAATCCATCGTCGAATCAATTAACGTCGGACTGCTTGCAGTTGATGCGGAAGGGCGCGTGACACGCTGCAATTCGGCGCTTGAAGAGATGCTTGACGTGCGGCGCGATGAGGCGACGGGGCAGCGCGTCGAAGACCTTTTCAAAGAAGATTTCAGCGAAACCTTGCAACAGGTTTTAGGCACGGAAGGTTGGCGACTCGACGACGTGCGCCACGTTTATAAACTTCACACGGCGGCGCGGAGCGGGCGCTCGCTCGTCTTGAATGTTGCGCTTGCGCCGCTTCGCCGCATTGACGAGCGGGCGCAAGCGGGCACGCTCGTTGTGCTGGAAGATACGACCGCGCGCACGCGACTTGAAGAACAGTTGCAGCAGCGCGAAAAACTTTCGAGCATCGGACTCTTGGCGGCCGGTGTTGCTCATGAAATCAACACGCCGCTCACGGGCGTTTCATCTTACACGCAGATGCTGCTCGGCATGATGCCGGAAAACGATCCGAAGCACGCGCTGCTTGAAAAGATTCGTCGCCAATCGGATCGCGCCGCCGGGATGATCAGCAATCTCCTTAACTTCTCGCGCACCGGCGCGGGCACGGAGTTTGTTCCCGTTAACATCAACCGCGTGCTTGAAGACACTCTGCAACTGCTTGAGCCGCAACTGCGCCAGAGTCGCATCGAGATCGTGCGCGAGTTTGAAGATGAATTGCCGACCGCTTTCGCCAACGCCGGAAAACTCCAGCAGGTTTTCACCAACCTGATCTTAAACGCCCGCGATGCCTCGCCCGACGGCGGGCAGGTAACATTACGCACGAAGGCGGAAGAAGATCAGATCAAAGTTGAAGTCGCGGATACAGGAATAGGGATTGCGCCGGAGAATGTGGCGCGCATTTATGATCCGTTCTTCACCACGAAAGGCGTCGGGCGCGGCACCGGACTCGGCCTCGCCGTCAGCTACGGCATCGTGCAGGAGCACGCCGGACACATTGCGGTCGAAAGCGCGCCCGGTCGCGGCACAACGTTTCGCCTTACGCTCCCCGGCACCGGAGAGCGAGCGCGCCTGCAAGCGGCGAGCGATTAACCTGAATATTCTAAAAGCTATCACTCGCCGCGCGCGTGGCTTTGATTGACGAAAGAAGAATCAATCGAACCGCGCGTTTTAATTTTCGCGTGATACAATCTACCTGCTCCGTAAAGATCGCAAAAGAAATTCTTAGTTAGAGTTCTTAATTTCTGATTGGATATTGAAGAAATATTTTTCGGGCTGAAAAAGAGAGCACCGCTTTTTGACAGCACGACGGTTAAGACCGAGCGCAGGTTTAATTTTCTACGGTTAACAACAAGAATTATTTATCAGTATGGCGAAGAAGGGTTCAATCCTCGTCGTTGACGACGAGGAGATCATGCGCGACGTGTTGGAGACGCTTTTGTCGGCCGAAGGCTACCGCGTTGATCTGGCTAAGACGGGCGAAGAGGGTTTGGAAATTTATGGGCGCAGTGCTTACGACGTGGTGCTGCTCGACGTTTCGATGCCCGGCCTGAACGGCCTCGACGTGCTCGGCGAGTTGTTGAAGATGGACGCCGACGCGGTGGTCGTGATGATCACGGCCTATGCGACTTACGACACGGCGATTGCGGCGTGGGAGCGCGGTGCTTTCGGTTGCATTCGCAAACCGTTTCGCAACGAGCAAATCACGGAGACGGTCGCCGAAGGCATCAAGCGGCGGCGTAAGGAGGAAGAGCGGCGCAGTCTCCGGCGCGCAATGAGCCGTAGCGTTGAGCGCGATTCAATCATTGGCCGCAGTGAGAAGATGCGGAGTGTCTTCTCTCTCGTTGATCAAGTCGCCCCGGCGCGTTCGACCGTGCTTGTGATGGGCGAATCGGGAACGGGCAAAGAGTTGATAGCGAAAGCCATCCACGAGCAAAGCCCGCGCGCGGCGAAGACTTTCGTGCCCGTTAATTCCACTAATATTCCTTCGGAGCTTTTAGAGTCGGAATTGTTCGGGCACACGAAGGGCGCGTTTACGGGCGCGGTTGCGGCGAAGAAAGGATTGTTTGAAGTTGCTGACGGCGGCACGATCTTTCTTGACGAGATCGGCGACATCCCGCCGGAGACGCAAGCCCGACTGCTGCGCGTAATTCAAGAACGCGAATTCACGCCGCTCGGAGACACCACGCCGCGCAAGGTTGACGTGCGCATCATCGCCGCGACAAACATAGATTTGAAAGAAGCTGTGCGGCAAGGCGCGTTCCGGGAAGATTTGTATTACCGGCTCGCAGTCGTGCCGATTGATCTTCCTCCTTTGCGCGACCGCCGCGAAGACATTCTCGCGCTCGCGCAGCATTTCATCCGCAAGTACAACGAGGAAAACAATCGCACGGTTGCAGATCAAATTGCGCCGGACGTTTTGGCCTTAATGGAAGCTTACGCATGGCCGGGCAACGTGCGCGAACTGGAAAACGTTGTCGAGCGCGCCGTCGTGATCGCACCGACCTCTGAGATCACGCGCGCGTGCCTGCCGCGCGACATCACTGATCCGCCATCCGCCAGCGCGACCGCCGCCGGAACATCCGACGCGGCTTCGGCACTCGACGCGGGGCGCGGCGTCAACTTCTATGACGAGGTGCGCCGCTTCGAGATCGATCTCATCCGTCGCGCGCTCGATCAAACCGGCGGGCGACAATCGCGCGCCGCGCGCCTTCTGGGGATGAACGCCACGACGCTCAACTCGAAGATCAAAACTTACAACATTCAGTCACGGCCTTAAAATTAAAAGTTAAATCGAAAACTGTCAAGACAACTGTTTGTTCTGCGGTTTCGTTTTTCTGCTTCTACCGCTAAAATTAGCTTGTCCCGTCGCTCGCCTTAATAGCTTATTGCTTTATGTAAGCATCAGTTTTCTTAAAGACTCGATTCCGATCAAATGATTAAGATCGTGGCCCGCCAGCTTCGCAACATAGTCGCTGACCTGCTCCGTTCCGTAGTCAACGTGGCGTCCGGTGCGGGCGAGATCGGAAGGCGATGCGCTACGCAACAATCTCAGCAACGAACGACGCAAAACTTGGAAGCGTAGAAGAGTCTCCGCGATGGGTTCGCGCTCGCGCTCCCAACCTTGAACCCAGTTGTCTTGGTTAAAAGGAACCAGCGCCGGGTTTTCCTCAAACAACATCCAACGGCAACGCGCTATATAAACCAACTCAACATCGGCCAAGTGCGCGACGACTTCGGCAATTGACCATTTGTCCGGTTGCGGGCGGCGACCAATCTGGCGCGGCGTCAATCCTTCAATGAGCTTACCCAAACGCGCGGGCGTTGCGGTTAAGACGCGCATCGGATTCCTCGCGCCGAGAAAAGAAGCGTAAGGATTGCGCGACGCGCTTTCCGACGCAATTACTGAAGCAGTTTTTACTGATGACATCTATTTAATCCTCACGGAGCAAGCATTAACTTCGCTGAGCGCCATCAAAACAACAAGCGCCAAGCATTTTATTTTCGACACCATGCTTTTCATTACGAGCAAATGAATTTCCAACTCGGTTTCGATTCTATTTCGCGCGGCTCAAGGTTAATTGTCGCGGAACGTTTAAATTCCCTGCGCCCAGCTTGCCTTTTGTGAACATCCATAGTGTTCGGCATATTTTGCCTTGCGTCTTCCTGTCTTTCGATTAGCGAAGCAATTTAACGCTCGGATTAATTCGCCCGCGCGAAAGCCATTCAACACTCGCCGCAAGGAAGCATCTTGAGAGAGATGCTATCGTGGATCGGGTTGAATGAGTTGTTATACCCCGATGATTTCGTTCAGCCCTTCGATAATGTCTTCTAATTCCTCTGCTGTAGCTTTACCTATTTTCTTCCCCAAGCGTTGAACCGACAAAGTGCGGATTTGACTGATTTTCACCCATGACTTTTTCGGCAAGCTTGGGGCGGAAAGTTCTAGCGTCAAAGGAAACCCCGCGCTCGGTTGCTGACTCGTCAGGGCAACGGCGACTACTGTACCTGAACGATCATTGAAAACATTTTGGCTCAAGACCAAAACGGGGCGCAAACCAGACTGTTCGTGCCCCAGTGTAGGATCAAGGTTCGCCCAGAGAATATCGCCTCTCAGTATTCGAGCCATCCAGCCACCTCAGAAGCAAGTCCTTCATCAGCCAACGCTTGCTCATGCGCCTTGTCGAGTTTGGCACACTCCTGCGCCAAACGATT
>JACDAW010000120.1 GCA_013695245.1 Pyrinomonadaceae bacterium
CATCTGACCTGCTCAAAAAAGCATCTTTATTAAAGTCCCGGCACATTAGCTTCTGCGTTTGATTCAAAATTTAAATTATTAAAGTTTATGAAAATATCGTTTACCGCTTTTACGTTGATACTGATAACGCTAATCTTTGCGGCTGCTCAAAACACTGCGCCAACGCAGACAACACAGCAACAGCCAACGCGCGCGCAGACGCCTACCCAAACACGTTCAGCCGCGACGGATTCAACAGCATTGCAGCTTGCCGATTACGGCGTGCAGATCGAAGCCGAGCCGCGTCTTATCGTCGTGATGGCGGCGCTTGAAGCCGCCGGATACGAGGCGGTTCCGGTCGGCAAACAACCCTCCGTATTTCGCCAGACTGTGCGCAGTAACGCTTCAAGCATAGACGAAAATCTGCGCGGTCGCCTGCGCAAGTTCTACGAAGAACACAAACTGCCCGCGCCCGCCACGCCCGCCGAACAAGCCGCGCGCTACGTCTCGCTTGCGCTCGCCTTAGGCGCTGCGCCCACATTTGATCTTCCGGCGCGCACCGACGATCTTCCGCCCGGAGTCCTCGAAGTGCTTGATTTCACCACGCTCGTACGCGAGTTTTACCGCGCGGCGGGTGGCGAACAAACGCTTGCTGCTTACATGAAAGCTTACAACGCCGAAGCCGCAAACTTGCGCCCGCCCGCCGCGCAGATGGTGCGCGACACGGCCGCTTACCTTCGCACTCGTCCCGTGTTAAGTGTCATTGAGCGCGTGCCCGTGAGCAGCAGTACCAACAGCGCGGGGCGAAGCGGCAATTCCAATCGCAACGCTTCGCAGCAACGTTACACCACGCGCGAACGAGCGCGCCGTTTTCATCTTGTGCCAGATTTACTCGCCGCGCCCGCTGCGATCAACTTTCGCATTATCGCCGACGATTACTATGCCATCGTGCCGCCCGGCGCGAATCTCGCTTCTTCCGAGTTGCGGCGCGCTTATTTGCAGTTCTTAGTTGATCCGCTCGTCGCACGCTTCAGCCGCGAGATCGCTTTACGACGCCCTGACCTACGCACTTTGCTCGACGCACTTCCTCAATCATCTACCAACGCGAACGCTGCCTCCGCGTCCGACGTGTTTACGTCCGTTGCCCGCTCGCTCGTCGTCGCGTCGGATGTGCGAATAACCGAAAACGCGCGCACGCAACTGATCGCACGCGAAGCAGACAGGCAACTTCAGGCATCAGGGACGGATACGGCGCGGCGGGCGCGCATCGTAAAAGAAGCTCAGGAAGCACGCTTGCGCATCACCGACGAATCTACTCTGCATCTCGCCGAAGCTTATGAGCGCGGCGCGGTGCTCGCTTTCTATTTCGCTGAACAATTGCGCGGCGTGGAAACCTCCGGCTTCGATGTCGCCAATTCACTCGCTGACATGATCACGTCGTTCGATGCGGCGCGCGAGCGAAACCGTTTAAGCGAATCGGCGACTACGCGCTCGCGCGCTGCGGCCGAGATCGCGCGGCGCCGCGCAACCGAAGCGGAAGTTGGGAACGCAAATTCAAGCGGCGAAGGAGAAGACTCACGGCACGTGCAACTGATCAAGAGCCTCGGCGAAGTTGACGAGTTACTTCGCGCAAGAAACTACACGGAAGCGGATCGGCGTCTGCGTCCGTTGATCGCAGAGTTTCAAGGCGAGCCGCGCATCTTCTTCGCGCTCGCCCAAGCCGCGAGCCTCTCCGCGCAAGACGCAACGGATGCAACCGTGCAAGCTGAAAGATTAGGTCGTGCGCTGGCGAATTATCGCTTAACGGTAAACGCCGCTTCGCCCGACACAGACAAAGCCTTGTTGTCGCGCGCCCACGCCGCGGCCGGTCGCATTCTTGCTTTCCTTGAACGCACCGACGAAGCCGCGCAGGAGTTCGACCACGCGATCAAACTCGGCGACATACCCGGCGGCGCATACGCCGATGCGATAGCTGGAAGAAAAAGCTTGAGCGGGCAGAGATAATTCGGCAGAAAGAAACAGCAAGAGGCTAGAGGCGAAAGCACGGATGAAAGTTAGTTTCATCCGTGCTTTCGTTTTAAGTTCCTCTCTCGCCTTTACTGCATCATCATTCTTATCGTCGGAGTGAAGATTTCAAATTCCGGCGCGAAGTCAAAGCGAAAATCACCGCCGCTGTTGCTGTTACGCTCTGGCGTCACGCGCACGGTGCTGCTTTGTTTATCGCGCACAACGGTGAGCGAAATATCACCTTCCGTTTTACGACCGATGTTTCGCGCCAGATCAGTTGTTGTGCGAACGCGCGTGCCATCCGCCTCCGTGATCACATCGCCCGCTTTCAGTCCGGCCTTCGCCGCCGGACTGTTTTCGCTAACGCCCGTAACAAGCAAACCCTCGCCGCCTGAGACGCCGAAATAATCCGCAAGCTGTTTCGTTAAGGGCGTGGTCGTCACACCGATGCGGCGACTCGCGCCAAAGAACGTGAAATTGCCGTCGCGCCCGCGTTGCAATCCTTGTAGTCCTTGCAGTCCTTCAAGACGGCGGCGCAGTTCGTCCGTCTGCGGAACGGTGATGCGCGGCGGATTATCTCCAAAGCTTTCCCTCTTGCCGAGCGTCGCCGAGATTTCTTGCTCACTGCCGCCGCGCCTGACGGTGAGCCGGACGTTTGTTTCAGGCGCAGACTCTTCGATCAGGCGGCTGAGCTTGCGCGCGGACGTAACGGGTTCGTTGTCGAAGCGGACGATCACGTCATCTTTCCTCAACCCCGCGCGCTCGGCCGGGCTGCCTTGCACAACTTCCGTAACAATCGCCCCGCGCATCTCACTCAAGCCTAGACGCGACATGCTTTCGCGCGTTACGTCTTCAGTGCGCACGCCGAGAAAGTTGCCGCCGCTGACAAAGACGGACACTCGTCGCTCAGGCGGATTTGGCGCGGTGCGGGAGGGGGTTTGCTGCGCTTGTACCCCCGCAGTTGCGCCCAACAAAATCACGACCGAAGCAAAAACGGGTAAAGAGTTCTTTAAGTTCATCGAGAATCCTCCGCATGAAATAATTTATCTTAAACGTTTGCACGCCCTTGTTGCCCTCCGGTTCCCAAAATGCGGCGAACATGAAAATGTTTTATGAATTAATAAGCGTGAATCAGCTCACGTTTAAGAGCTTGAGACGCAAGGGCGTGGGAAAATGCGGCGAAACGGCGGCGACGATCTTTAGCGGCTTGTAAGCTTACGATAAACTTCTCTTTCAGGAGTTCGCTCAATCTCGATTTTGCCTTCATCGAGCGCGAGATCGAGGTGCGCAATTGTTTCCGAGACGGCAAGAAAACTGTGTATGTCGGTCGCATCGGGGAAGAGATCGCGCGCCACTTCCCACGCGGTTGCGCCCTTCGGCGGCACAAGCTTAATCACCTCAGCTTGGCGCTCGCGTATGAGCCGCAGGTAGCGGTTGAAAACCTCTTCGTAGTCGGTGACGGGTTCGCCGTGCCCGCCGTAAAGAAGCGTTGGCGAAAAGGCGCGCAGGCGCGCGAGGCTCACGAGATATTCGGCGAGCGACGGAAAACGCTTTTCCGTGTTGACCGGATCAGGCGCAAGGATCGGATTCGGCGTAATGCGTTTCAATACGCAATCGCCTGCAAACACGGTGCGGTCGGCTTCACGCACAAACGAACACGAGCCGGGCGTGTGTCCCGGCGTATGCACGACGCGCAGCGCGCCCGATGCAAACCTGATCTCTTCGTCGTCGCGCAACTCGCTGTAATGATCCGTTTCGAGCGTATCTGTAAACGCGCGCACACTGTCGTACAGCGCGCGCATTCGCTCGACCTCCTCATCCGGCACACCCGCGCGCACGAGCAGCGCACGATGCTCTTCGTATTGCAAGCGCGCCGCGCGATGTCCCGTCTCCCAACTGTGGACGAGGATTTCCGCGCCCTGCGTTTCGTCGCGCAGCGTCTTCGCCAAACCGCAGTGATCTTCGTGCGTGTGAGTCAGAAGAATGCGGCGCACGTCGAGGAGGCGAAGTCCGGCGCGGCGCACGCCATCACGCAAAGCTTCTAACGCTTCCTTCGTTTTCGGCCCTGTATCAATGAGCGTCACCGGATCGTCCGCGATGAGATAAACGTTAACGGGGCCGACAGGAAACGGAGTGGGCAGCGCGATGGGATGTAGGCGCATGAGATAAATTAAAAAGTAAAAAGGCAAAAGGTAAAAGTAAAGCGAAGCGGGAAACTCCCTTTCTACTTTTTGCCTTTTACCTTCCTTAGAGCGTGTAGCGATTCGCTTTAATGAGCGCGTCGGCAATCGTTTGACGCGCCGCCACAGCGTTTATCGGTGTGTGTTTGGTAAACCGACGCAGTGCGGCTAACAACGTGCGCAGTTCGTCGCCTTCAACCATCGCCGCGAGTGTGTTTTTAGCTTGCGTCTCGACGCGCGCGATGGCGTCGTTGCAGAACACGCGCGCGAGGTCAACATAGCGTGCGGAGGCTTCCGCGCCCTGCGCGGCGGCAAACTTTTGCGCCCGCAAGACGGCTGACTCCATCGCGTAAGCATCAGTGATAATGTCGGCGACGCCTATCAGAATCTCTTGTTTGTCGGCGAGCGCCGTCATGTATTTCTGCGCTGCCGTGCCCAGCGTCATCAGCGCGATTTTCTTCGCGTTCCGCGCGAGCTTGTGTTCGGCGGCGAGCGTGCCTTCGTCTTCGTCAAAGCCCGGCATCGAAGGAGTAAGAACTTCGTCCATTAGCTTTTGCGCGGCCGGAAGGAGCGAGAGTTTGCCCGTCATCGCGCGCTTCATCAGCATTCCGGGAATGAGCATCCGGTTGATCTCATTCGTGCCTTCAAAAATTCGGTTGATACGCGAATCGCGGTAGGCTTGTTCGGCCGGATAATCGGCCGAGTAACCGTAGCCGCCGTAGATTTGCACCATTTCATCGGCGACGAAGCCGCAGTATTCGGAGAGCGCAACTTTGATGACGGAGCACTCCGCCGCATATTCCTCAATCGCGCGCAGCTTAGCATCACCTTCGCTCGTATCGCTCGTCGCCGTTTCAATCATGCCGAGCGTGCGATACACCATCGCTTCACCGACCCAAGTGCGAATCGCCATCTCCGCAAGTTTTGATTTGATCGCGCCGAACGATGAGATTGGTTTACCGAATTGATGACGCTCGTTCGCGTAGCGAATCGCTTCGTGCATCATCAACTTCATACCGCCAAGGCACATCGCGCCGAGCTTAAGGCGACCGATGTTCAAGATGTTGAACGCGATCTTCGCGCCCTTGCCCGGCTCGCCCAAGAGATTCTCAACCGGAGTTTTCACATCCGAAAGCACAAGCGCGGTTGTGGAAGAACCTTTGATGCCCATCTTGTGTTCTTCCGCGCCGTTCGTTAGTCCCGGTTGGCGTTCGACGATGAAGCCGCTGAATTTATCGCCGTCCAATTTCGCAAAGACGATGAACACATCGGCGAATCCGCCGTTCGTGATCCACATTTTTTCGCCGTTCAAGATGTAATGCGTGCCGTCTTCGGAAAGTCGCGCGGTGGCTTTCGCGGCGAGCGCATCAGAGCCTGAACCGGATTCCGTCAAAGCGTAAGCCGAGATCATTTCGCCGGAGGAGATTTTCGAGAGGTACTTTTCCTTCGCCGCTTCGGTGCCGAAATACACAATCGGCAGCAGACCGATACCGCTTTGCGCGCCGATGGTGGTGGCGAACGAGGCGCAGCGACCGATGTATTCGCTGATGATCGCGCCACTGGTTTGATCGAGTCCGAGTCCGCCATATTCCTCAGGAACGTTTGCGCCAATGAGTCCGAGTTCCGCGCCTTTGAGCACAAGTTTGCGCGCGAGTTTCCAATCGTGCTTTTCTAATTGCGGAACCGAAGGGCGCACTTCTGCATCCATAAACTGCCGCGTCGTCTCCGCGATCATCTGATGCTCTTCCGTAAAATCTTCTGGCGTAAAAATTTCTTCCGGCCTTCGGTCTTCGATCAGAAAACTTCCGCCCGTAATGATCTTTTTATCTTCTGCTACGGCTGACATATTTGCTCCTTTCAGTCGCAAGTAAGCGGTAAGCAATGAGCTGTAAAGAGATCAGGCAAGTTGATCTTGAACTGTTTTGTTTCAAACTGCTCACTGCTTACTCTTATAGTCTTTCAAAAATTCCGGCCGCGCCCATGCCGCCGCCGACGCACATCGTCACCATGCCATAACGTCCGCCTCGGCGTTCGAGTTCGCGTAGGATGGTGGCTGTTAATTTTGCGCCCGTGCAACCCAAAGGATGACCTAAGGCGATTGCGCCGCCGTTGACGTTTACTCGTTCGGGGTCGAGTCCGAGCGTTTTGATAACGGCCAGACTCTGCGCGGCAAAGGCTTCGTTGAGCTCGATAACATCAATTTGATCAAGCGTGAGTCCGGCGATCTTGAGAACTTTCGGGATCGCATAAACAGGCCCGATACCCATCTCTTCGGGCGGGCAGCCAGCCGTTGCATAAGCGACGAAACGCGCCAGAGACTTAAGATTAAGTTCGCGCGCGCGGGTCTCTGACATAATTACGGCGGCGGACGCGCCATCTGACATCTGACTCGAATTCCCGGCCGTGATCGTGCCCTTCACGTGAAACGCAGGTTTCAGTTTCGCTAATGCTTCTGAGGACGAATCGCGTCGGACGCCTTCATCTTTTTCAAACGTAACTTCGCGCCGCTCCTTTTTCCCGCGCTCGTTTAATTCTTCAAATTCGACTTTAAACGGAACGATCTCGTCGTCAAACTTCCCTGCGTCTTGCGCCGCAGCCGCGCGGCGATGAGAGGAAAGCGCAAACTCATCTTGCTGCTCGCGCGAAACTTCGTATTTACGCGCGACGTTTTCGGTCGCCAATCCCATGTTGAGATAAAAGTCCGGGTAGTGTTCGACCAAGTACGGATTCGGGCGAATGATGTGGCCGCCCATCGGGATGAGCGACATCGTTTCAAGTCCGCCCGCGATGATTACTTCCGCGCCGCCCGTGCGAATGCGGTCGGCTGCAATGGCGATTGATTGCAAGCCGGAGGAACAGAAACGATTGATCGTCATCGCGGAAGTGTGGACGGGAAGTCCGGCGCGAATGGCGGCGGCGCGCGCGACATTCATGCCCTGCTCGGCTTCCGGCATCGCGCAACCCATGATCACGTCTTCAATCTCCGTTGCTTCCAAACCGTCAGCGCGTTTGATCGCTTCCTTGATTACGGTTGCGCCCATCTCATCGGGGCGCGTGTTCCTCAATGTGCCTTTTGGCGCGCGCCCGACGGCGGTGCGAACTGCTGATACGATTACTGCGTCTCTCATCTTTCTTTCCTTTAATAAACGCTAAACGTCAAATCGTTAGAAAGGTTTCGTCTCGCCCGGCTTCATAAACTGCACACGTTTGTCGTCGCCGAAGGCGAAGCGCACGTCCTCTTCTTTCGCAAGCTGCGGAAACGTGCCGTAGTGCATCGGGATGATCGTTTCCGGATCGAAATATTTTTCGATGGCGAGCGCGGCCGTCTGCGGGTCTTGCGTAAAGGGCCCGCCGCCTGCGCAGAGCAGAATCACGTCTGGGTGGTAAAGCTCTTCGATCAAACTCATGTCGGAGAAAATCCACGTGTCGCCCGTGTGATAAAGCGAACGCCCGTCCGTAAACGTCAACACGAAACCGAACGGGCGACCCGAAGGTTCGCTCGAATGCACGGCCGGTACGAGATGAATTGTTACGTCGCCGACTGTGAACGTCCCGCCGACATTGCCGCCGCCGCGCTGTTTTTCAGGGACGCTGCGCGCCGCTAAGAATTCGCTCGCGCCGATGACAAGCGCGCCGCTCGCGCGTGCGATCTCGACCGCGTCGGCCGCGTGATCGTTGTGTGAATGCGAAACGAGGATCGCTGCGGGGCGATAACGCGCGAGGTTTTTAAAAGCGGCGGGCGTTGACGGATTATCTTTGATGAAGGGATCAATAAGTATGCGCGTCCCGCCTGCGGAAACTATTTCAAACGCGGCGTGACCCAGCCACGTTAGTTGGAACGGTTTCTTCGCCGTGCGCAACGGTGTTCGTTGCGGCGTCTGCGCCCCCGCGTGAAAGACGGCAAATAATCCGAGCAGCAGAGAGACGTAAAGGATTCTTCTCATCGTGCAGTTATTGTAGCTTGTGCTTTAGCGTTCCAAAAACGCGAGCTATAAAATTAATTCCTTAACGGCTTGCCCGTTTTCAACATGTGCGCCATGCGCTCCTGAGTTTTGCGTTCGCCGCACAAACTGAGAAAAGCTTCGCGCTCAAGGTCGAGCAAGTATTGTTCGGAAACGCGTGTCTGGTGATTCAGGTCGCCGCCCGTGATAATGCGCGCAAGCTTATCTCCGAGCTTTGCGTCATAGTCCGAAATGAAACCGCCGCGCAACATCTGGTGAATGCCGAGCCGCAAGGTTGAAAGGGCGGAAAGACCGAGCGCAGGGATGTCCGTGCGCGGTTGCGGCTCAATGTATCCGGCGGATGAGAGCGCAAGCACGTCGCGTTTCGCGTCGGCGATTAAGCGGTCGGCGTTCATCGAGATCGAATCTTCATCGCGCAAGAAGCCAAGCGTGCGCGCTTCTTCGGCGGACGTAGCGACTTTAGCGAGCGCTATTGTTTCAAAAGCGCGTTTGATGAACGGAAACGGATCGGCATCGTCCACGCTCTTCGGAATCGAATCAAGCGCGCGCATCGTCATCTCTTTCGTGCCGCCGCCCGCTGGAATTATGCCCACGCCGACTTCCACAAGCCCCGTGTAAGTTTCGCCCGCGGCGCGCACGCGATCTCCGTGAATCGCTATCTCGCAGCCGCCGCCGAGAGCCAGCCCGAATGGAGCAGTGACAACTGGCTTCGGCGAATAACGCAAACTCATCATCGCATTTTGAAAAGCGCGCACCGTTAAATCTAACTCTTCCCAATTCTCCTCTTGCGCTTCGAGGAGAACGAGCATCAAATTCGCGCCCACAGAGAAGTTTTGGCTTTGATTGCCGACGACTAATCCGACGAAATTCTTTTCAACTTCGTCGAGAGAAGATTTGATCATCTGGATCGTGTCGCCACCGATGGCGTTCATCTTCGAGTGAAACTCAAGGCACGCCACGCCGTCGCCGATGTCAATTAAAGACGCCCCCGTGTTCCGCTTTACGACGCCCGTGCGGTCTTTAATGGATTTAAGAACGAGCACGCCCGCTTGCGCCTTGACGGGTTTATATTCGTTGGAAGCAAAACCAAAATAGAACTGCTGACCGTTTTCGTTTTTGTAAAAGCTCTTCGCGCCCGCCGCAAGCATCCGTCTGACGTTTTCAGGAATGCTTCGTCCTTCTTCTTCCATGCGCTTGACCGAACGCTCAACGCCAATCGCATCCCAAGTTTCAAACGGCCCTAGCTCCCAACCAAAACCCCAGCGCATCGCTTGATCAACTTCGACGATGGTGTCCGCAATTTCAGGAATGCGATTCGCGGCATAGAGAAGCGTCCCCGCCATCGTCTTCCACAGAAACGCTCCGACGCGATCTTTGCTCCACACGAGAGAAGCGATGCGCTCCGCCGTGCCCTCAATGTTCTTCGCCATGTCGAGCGCGGGCAGTTTAATTTTCTGCGATGGACGGTATTCGAGCGACGCTACATCGAGCGTCCATATCTCTTGCTTTTCGCCTTCGCCCTTCTGTTTGCGATAAAAGCCGCCCTTCGTTTTGTTGCCCAAGATGCCGCGCCCGATCATCGCTTTCAGAAACTCCGGCGCAACGAACGTTTCTCGATCCGCATCATCAGGCACGGCTGTGTAGAGATTTTCAGCGACGTGCATCAGGATGTCTAAGCCGACAAGATCGAAAGTACGAAAGGTTGCGGTTTTCGGTCGCCCGACCGCTTGACCCGTGATCTTGTCAACTTCTTCAATCGAGTAGCCGTCTTCAAGCATCGTCTTGACGGTCAGCATCGCGCCGTAAGTGCCGATGCGATTGGCGATAAAGTTCGGGCGATCTTTCGCCATCACGACGCCTTTGCCGAGTCGTTCGTCGAGAAAGCCGAACATAGAGCACGCGACCTCCGGCCGCGTCCACTCGGTTGTGATCAGTTCGACGAGATGCAGGTAACGCGGCGGGTTGAAAAAGTGAATGCCGAGCAGGTGCGCTTTGAAATCTTCGGAAACGTTTTCCGCGAGTTTATGAATGGGAATGCCGCTTGTGTTTGAAGCGACGATTGAACGGGCGCGCCTGTGTGTTTCAACTTTTTCGTAAAGCCTCTGTTTGATTTCCAGATTCTCGAC
>JACDAW010000273.1 GCA_013695245.1 Pyrinomonadaceae bacterium
CAGCGAAAGAAGAAGGCGGAACCGCATCTGCGACTCAAGCCTCTGAGAAAATAGAGGCGCTCCAAGGGGCGGTCGAGAGCGTGATTAAGGGCAAACCCGAAGCCGTGCGGCTCGCGGTCGTCGGCGTCATCGCGGGCGGGCATCTGTTGTTGGAAGACCGTCCCGGCGTCGGTAAAACAACGCTCGCCCACGCTTTAGCATGTGCGCTCGGCGGCAAGTTTCAGCGCATTCAGTTTACCGCTGATCTGCTGCCTTCAGACGTCACGGGCGTTTCGATCTACAACGAGCGCACTGGCGAATTTGAATTCAAGCGCGGCCCCATTTTCGCCAACGTCGTGCTCGCCGATGAAATCAATCGCGCCACACCTAAAACGCAATCCGCCCTGCTCGAAGCAATGGCCGAAAGTCATGTCACGGTTGAAGGCACAACGCACAAACTGCCCGCGCCCTTCGTCGTTCTCGCCACGCAGAATCCAGTCGAACACCACGGCACGTATCCGCTTCCCGAATCGCAGCTTGATCGTTTCATGCTGCGCTTGGAGATGGGCTACCCTTCGCCCGAAGATGAAAAACAGATTTTGCGCGACCGCGCGGCGGGCGATCCGCTCGAACGCTTGCAGCCCGTCATAGACGGCGAAGACGTGTTGGAGTTGCAGCGCGAAGCTGCAAACGCTCGTATGGACGATGCGCTCGTGGATTACTTGATGCGTATTGTTGCTGCCACGCGCGCGTCGGAGATGCTCGACTTGGGCGTTAGTCCGCGCGGGACGCTCGCCCTTTTTCGCGCCGCGAAAGCCCTCGCGCTCACGGAAGGTCGGACGTTTTGTGTGCCCGACGACATCAAACGATTAGTGTCGCCCGTCTTCGCTCATCGCCTGATGATCAACGCTCGTTTCGCTTCGCTGCTGACACGCAACACGGAAGCTGAAAGTATCCTGCGTGAGATCGTGAAAAACGTCAGCGTGCCGGTGTGATAATCACTAGACCGTCCCGGTTTTACGTTATCGGCTTGGTTGCTCCTCGCCAAGCTTTCGCCCTGGCCTCATAATTTAGCGACATCAATGCCAATCGCGTATCCTGAATCGAAGGAACGATTCGCGCGCCGCGGGAATACAGCACAAACAGGCCATCAGATGGGAATTTTTCAAAACATGTCTTGGCTATTTAGTAAGTCTCAAGTATGGATTCACCGAATCTTGAGTTTGTTGCTTCTTGCGGGCGGCGTTGGGGCGGCGTTTGCGACCGTGTTTGCGCGTCGGGCAGGAGATTGGGAGACGGCGCGCAAGGCGGCGCTCATTTCACTTGCGTGTGTTGTCTTAAGCGGCGCTTTAGTGTTGCCGTCGCTTGTGCGCGTGGCGCGACGCGAAGGCGGTCTCATGGATTTTCCCGCGCGCCCGACAATCGGCGGATTCATTTATCTGCTCGTTCTTTTCTTCGTCGCTTACGCGGCGTGGACGACGGGAAACAATTTGCTGTTTCTGATCTTCTCCGTGATGCTCTCGGCGTTGTTTGTGACGTGGGCGGCTGGACGCGCGAATCTGCGCGATCTAATGGTCGGCGTGCGCTTCTCCGAACAGATTTTCGCAAACGAGGCGGCGCCCGTCTTCGTCTCTTTACACAATCGGAAGCGGTGGCTTCCCGCGCTGTCGGTGCTCGTTAAAGCGCGCCATCGGCGTGCGCTTCGAGACCGGAGAGACGTGAAAGAGATGGGCGCGGGGTTGCTGCAAATGCCGCTCGTCTATTTCGTTTACCTTTCGCGCCGTGCGAGGAGCGAGCAGAAAACCGAGATCATCTTTCCGCAGCGCGGGCAAGTGTCAATTCTCAACTTCGATTTGATCACGCATTTCCCGCTCAACCTTTTTCGTTTGCGGCGTCGCTTTTACGCGCGCGATATGAATCTCGTTGTCTATCCGAAGCCGCAGCCCTTAGATGAAGAGTTGCAATTACTACCAAACGCCTATGGGCAACTCGCCTCGATGCGGCGCGGCGCGGGGCACGACCTTCACTCTCTGCGTCGCTATCGCCCGCAGGACGATCTTCGCCACATTGATTGGAAGGCGACGGCGCGCACGCGCCAACTCACCGTGCGCGAATGGATGGCGGAGATGGAACCGCGCGTGCATATCCAACTCGATACGCGCATCGCAAACGAAAAAGATGATGCAGCGGCGCGCTTTGAACAGGTTGTAACACTTGCGGCTTCGCTCGTCGAACGTTTCATCAGCGAAGGCGCGAAGGTGCGTTTGACAATCGGCGCGGGCGATGGGGGCGGCTACGGGGCGAGCGAAGCGCACCTTTACGATTGCTTGCATCGCCTCGCGCTTGTCGCGCCCGCTCCGGCGGAAGATGATGCGGAAAAACACGATCCAATGTGGCAACATACTTTGCGCGGAACAGCGGCGACGACAACCGATTACACTATTCTGCTCACCGCCGCGCCCGATGCTTCGTCCTCAAATCTTTCACACAACGTGCGGGTGATCCGCTTGTGAAGCGCGCAAATTAAGTTCAGGTTAGCGTTAAGTCTGTCAAACAAATTACATCAAGTGAAAGCTGAAAGCGCAAACTAAGTAGGCAAACGCGCGCCAGCCGTACAGTAGGGTAATGCTTTAACATCGGTCGCTTGAATTAACCAATGTTCTCTTTATAAATACTGCGCGAGGTTTTCGGCGGCTCTTTCGCCGCTGCGGATCGAGTCGGGAATGCCTGCGCCGTCGAAGTAGTTGCCCGCAAGCTGGAGCGTCGGGTGAGCGTTAACGCGCGCGCGAATTTTACCGATTCTCTCCGTGTGTCCGAGCGTGTATTGCGGCATCGAATCCGGCCATTTCTCGACGAGCGAAAAGAGCGGCCGTGTTTCAATTCCGAGTAACAATCGTAAATCGGCCTGCACCGCCTCAAGCATCCTTTTTTCATCAAGCTCAAACATCTCAGGCTGCAACGCGCCGCCAACGAAAGCGCGCAATAAGACACAACCTTCCGGCGCGCGACCGAAGAATTTGACGCTGCTGAAAGTGCAAGCGAGCGTTGAGAGTCGCTCGATGGCGGGCGTGACAAAGCCGAAGCCGTCAAGTTTGTGCGGAACATCTTCGCGTTTGTAAGCGAGATTCACGGTGGCGGTGGAAGCGTAGGAGATCAAATTGAGAATAGACGCCAACTCATCGTCAACATCGCCTACAAGATTCGCCGTCGCGTGAGCCGGAAGCGCAACGCAGAGCGCATCCGCTTCAATTGCTTCACCGCTTTCAGTGATAACCCTCCACCGCTTCGCTTCGCCGTCTGATGAAATGCGATTGCAAACGAGCGAGCGAACTTTTGTGTTGAGCCGGATGGAGTCTGGCGGCAAACGCGCGGCGAGCGCATCGGTGAGCGTCTGCATTCCTTCGTCGAAGGAGAGAAATAAACTATAGCGCGCGCCGCTTGTGCCGTTCGTCTCCTTCGCTTGACTTTTACGATTCGCCCGCCGCATCGCCCGAATAAGACTGCGTTCCGTTCGCTCCATCTCAAGGAAACGCGGCATCGTGGCGCGCAGACTCAAGGTTTCCGGGTCGGCCGTGTAAATGCCACCGACCATCGGTTGCGCCATGCGTTCGAGCGCTTCGCGCCCGAACCTGCGACGCACAAACGCGGCGAGGCTTTCATCTTCTTCCTGACTTTTACTGCGCGGCAAGATGAGATCGAGCGCGATGCGCGCCTTGCCCGTCCAACTAAAAATTTCAGATGTAATGAACGGCCAGAAGCGCGACGGCGCGAGCAACTGGAATCCTTGCGGAACTAATCGCAATCTTTTGTCGCGCACAATGAAACTGCGCCGGTGAGCCGATTCAGTTTGAATTAAATGTTTATCGAGCGCGATGCGTCGCGCGAGTTCGATGGCGGCGGGTTTTTCAGAGATGAATGAGTCGGGGCCGCCTTCGAGCAAGAATCCATCGCGCTTGTGGGTACGGACGATGCCGCCGAGACGCGCGCCCGCTTCAAGCAACAGAATCTCGAAAGGGCTTTGGCGCTGCGCGCTTAATTCGATGAATCGGTGCGCCGCCGCCAATCCCGTGACGCCGCCGCCGATAACGATCACGCGGCGCTTGCCCTTGGGTACGCCGCTCATCGCTCCGCCGGAGCAAGCTCAGGTGTTGCGGACGCAATCGCGGCAGCGGGGCGCATCGCTCCCGGCAAACAACAATCCGCCGGACAGACATCGTGGTTTGCGCCACGCGCTCCCAACGCACGGCGCGTGGTCGTTTCAGGATTGATGCGTTCGAGAATCAACTCGCGGATCATCCGCACAAACTTCGGATGCGTTCCGGCCGTCTGCGTGCGCACCATGTTCAGATTTAGTTCTTCGCAGAGCGAGCGCGCTTCGGTGTCGAGATCGTAGAGCACTTCCATGTGATCCGAGATGAAGCCGATTGGCGCGATCACTGCGTCCTGCGCGCCCGTCGCTTTCAACTTGCGCAAGTGATCGCAGATGTCCGGCTCAAGCCACGCCTGAGTCGGCAGCCCCGAACGGCTCTGGTAAACCAACTTCCAATTCTCAACCTGCGCGCTTTCGGCGACGAGGCGACAGGTTTCCTTCAACTGAATTTCATAATCGCAGTTCGTCGCCATCGCAAGCGGAATACTGTGCGCGGTGAAGGCGACGTGTGCGCGGTCGCGCCTCTCCGCCGGAATTCTGTCGAGTGCCGCCCGCAGATTTTCAGTGTTCGTTTCAACAAACAACGGGTGATTGTAAAAGACGCGCAGTTTGTCGATCTGCAAATCCTCCGCGCTCGCTTCCGCCTGTGCGCGCACGATGTTTTCACGATACTGGCGGCAACCGGAATATGAACTGTAAGCGGAAGTCATAAAGGCGAGAGCGCGTTTGATTCCATCTGTCTTCATCCGCCGCAGCGTATCGGCAAGCATCGGATGCCAATTGCGGTTGCCCCAGTAAATAGGGAGCGACGGGCCTTCGCGTTCGAGCAGTTTTCCGAGTTCCGCGATCAGCAGACGATTCTGTTCGTTAATCGGACTGATGCCGTCGAACAGTTCATAGTGATGCGCCACTTCACGCATTCGCGCTTCCGGCACGTTCTTTCCTCGCAGCACGTTTTCTAAAAACGGCATTACGTCTTCTATTCCTTCGGGGCCGCCGAAGGAGACAAATAAAATTGCGTCGTAAGATTGATTCATAACTGCTTCTGATCCGCTTCCTTCTAAATTTATTTGCGCGCGCTCAACTCGTGCACGGCGTCAACGAGGGCGAGCACGTTGTCAACCGGAGTTTCGGGCAGGATACCGTGACCGAGGTTAAATATGTGGCCGTTGCGTCCTCCGGCTTCGTCGAGGATGCGCTTGGCTTCGGCGCGCACAAAATTCCGGTTGGTAAAAAGCGCGACCGGATCGAGATTTCCCATCACCGCTTTATCTTCTCCGATGCGCCGCCAGCCTTCCGATAAATTTATTCGCCAATCGAGTCCCATGCAATCGCCGCCCGCTTCGCGCATCGCTTCAAGCAGCATCGCCGTACCCGTGCCGAAGTGGATGACGGGCACGCCGGGCGTGATTGATTTGATCACGCGGCGCGTGTGAGGCAATACATAGCGGCGATAATCGTTTGCGCTTAAAATTCCGACCCACGAATCGAAAAGCTGGACGGCTTGCGCGCCCGCCTCAACTTGCGCATTGAGATAACGCGGCAGCGCGCGGGCGAGCTTCGACATCATCTCGTGCCACGCCGCTTCATCCGTGTACATCAAACGTTTTGTGTGCACGAAGTTCTTTGATGCGCCGCCCTCGATCATGTAAGAGGCGAGCGTGAAGGGCGCGCCCGCGAAGCCGATGAGCGGAAGGTCGCGCGCAAGCGCGCGGCGTGTTTGACGGATCGCGTCAAAGACGTAGTCGAGCGTCGAAACATCTTCCACTTCACGCAAACGTTCTATGTCTGCGCCCGCGCGCACAGGATTGTGAATTACCGGCCCTTCGCCTTTGGCAAATTCTAAATCCATTCCCATCGGTTCAATGATGAGCAGGATGTCGGCGAAGATAATCGCCGCGTCAACGCCGAGACGTTCGGCGGCTGTCACCGTCACTTCCGCCGCAAGTTCCGGCCGTTTACAGAGTTCGAGAAACGTCGTGCGCTCGCGCACCGCACGGTATTCCGGCATGTATCTTCCGGCCTGTCGCATCAACCAGACGGGAGTAAAAGGAACCGCTTCGCGGCGACATGCGCGCATAAACGGGCTATTCTGCAACGCATCATTCGTTGCGGAATCTTGTCGCGGATCAGCTTGGGCGCTGGAGAGAATCATAAAGTTTTAGGAAGAGATGATCGCAGTAAAATCTTTCGGCGTTGTCGCGCCGCGATGGTAAAACCATTAAGAAAATCGCTGTTTAAGAAGACTACAACAATCCTCTTTGGTAAGCGAGCGCGGAGAAAAACTTGAACTTCCCGTCCCCCAGCGTCGTTAAACTAATTCTTACCGCAGTGGCGGGCAAAAAAGAAACGCCCGCCGAGAATGTCTTGTAAATTTTTGTCACAAACGAAAGCAGCGCGGTGTTTACACTGTGAGACCAGCGAGGATGACCTTAAGAGTTGAAGCTTTGAGCGATTGCGCCCCCAAAGAGATCGCAAGCGATGCGGCTTCGAGTCCGCGCGCGTTTGACGATATTTTCACTCTGCATCATCGCTCGGTTTACCGCACGGCTTACGCCCTCGTGCGCGATGGCGGGCTGGCGGAAGACATCGTGCAGGAAGTTTTTTTAAGGCTCTACCGAAATTTAGACGATGCGCCGGGCGACGATCTGCTGCGCGCGTGGCTGTTGCGTGTGACGATCAACACGGCGCGCAACACGCTGCGCGGTCGCACGCGTGCCAATGTGCGCGAAGAAGCTTTTGCAAAGA
>JACDAW010000146.1 GCA_013695245.1 Pyrinomonadaceae bacterium
CGCTCGGCGCGCTTTTTACCACCTCAGCAGTTGTCGGCGTGATTCTCGGTCTTGCGTTGCAAGACACGCTTGGCAATCTTTTCGCGGGCATCTCTCTGCACGCCGATAAGCCCTTTCAGGTCGGCGATGTGATCACGGTCGGACAATGGACGGGCGTCGTTGAAAGCATCACGTGGCGCGCTGTGAAGATCAGAACCTTCGCCAATCATATTGTTTTAGTCAGCAACAGTTCGACGGCGAAGGAGTCTATCCAAGTTTGCCCGCGTAACAATCTCAATGCGCGCATCGTGTTCTTCAATGCGCTCTACACGGATTCGCCCGCCAAGGTTATCCATGTTGTGCGCGAAGCGGTGCGCGAGGCCGCCAATGTTTCGCAGAGCGTCGTGCCCATTGTGCGCATTCGCAACATGGGCGAGAGCAGTGTGGATTACGAAGTTAAATTCTGGCTCGAAGATTATGCTAAGTATAATGACACGGACGCGCTCGTCCGCCAGCGCATCTGGTATGCCTTCCGCCGCGCCTCACTTAACTTCGCTTACCCGACGCGCACGCTTCACATCGAGCGAGCGCACGCGGCGACAGTAAGCTCAAACGGTGCGTCCCAAAGGGACAGCCGCATTGTCGAGCGTCTTTCAGCCGTTGATATTTTCGCTCCGCTTTCACCGGAGGAACTCACGCACCTTTCGGCAAACGTCGAAAGCCACGTTTACGCTCCGGGCGAGATAATTATCCGGGCGGGCGAGACGGGCGCGACCATGTTCGTTTTGCACCGGGGCGCGGTCGAAGTGCAGGTGGCGGACAACGGCCATACGCGCACCGTTGCGCGGCTCGGCGAAGGCGACTTTTTCGGCGAAATGGCTTTATTTACGGGTGCACCGCGCGCTGCTAACGTCGTCGCCGCCGAAGAAACCGAAGTTCTTGAAATCGGTCATCCCGCTTTGCAACACCTCTTTAAAACTAATCCACGCCTCGTCGAAGCTCTCAGCCACACCATCGCCGAGCGGCACGCCGGACTTAAAAACAGCGAAAAGTTTTCAGCAGAAGATGAACCGGAAGCAGAGGGCTTGCTCTCCAGCATAAAAAGGTTTTTCCGTTTAGATTAATTAAGTTAGCTTGTGGTGAAGGAACACCGCGTGCGGTAAAACCCAGCGTGAACACATAAATCCCTGCCATTACTTGACAAAGAAAGACTCAATCTTTATTATTCCCTTACGCTCAGCACCGGGAATATCCAAAGCTTGCTTCTATTTCCGGTTTGTTGCGCGCATAATTACATCAAATTTTGAGGAGGGATGTTGTTATGAGCATTGTTCGTTACGATCCTTTCCGCGATTTGCGGAGCCTTCAGGATGAAGTCAATCGCCTTTTCTCGACGAGCTTATCGCGCTCATTCGGTGATGAGAACATGGCGACGGGAGCATGGAACCCGAACATTGACATTTACGAAAACAAAGATCAGATCGTTTTGGAAGCCGAACTGCCGGGCATGAACCGCGAAGATTTTCACCTCACGGTGGAAAACAACGTGTTGACGCTACGCGGCGAGCGGCGTTTTGAGAAGAAGAGCGAGCAAGATAATTATCATCGCGTCGAGCGCGCCTACGGTTCGTTCTCGCGTTCTTTTACTTTGCCGCAGAGCGTTTCGGCCGAGGGCGCGCAAGCTGAATATAAAAACGGCGTGCTGCGTGTGACGCTGCCGAAGCGCGAAGAGGTGAAAGCGCGGCGCATTGAGATCGCGGGCGAGGTGGACGAGGCCGAAGCGCCCCGCACGATTGAAGCGCAGGCGAGCAACGCAACGGGCGACGACAAGACGCAGAACAAGGCAGCCGGTCGCTAAGCAAATTGATTCTTTCGGAATGCAGAACGATGAGCGATTGATTTGATCCTCATCATTCTGCATTCCGTGTTATGAGTTTTGTTTTCAGGAGCAGATGTATGTGGAACACAGTTAATGATCTCGCAGCTTTGCAGGAGCGTATGAACCGTCTTTTTGAACAGCGCGCCCCGCGTCGTCACGCTGATCACTCGGCGGAAGCGGATGACCGTGAGATCGAGCGCACCGATTGGCAACCGGCCGCCGATGTCTATGAACAGACGGGAGAATATTTGATCGCTTTAGACGTTCCCGGCGTGCGCCGCGAATCTTTAATTATTGACACGGACGATAAACGCCTCATCATACGCGGCGAACGCGCGTTAGAAGGCGAAAACAGGCGGCGGGCGGAGCGCCCCGTCGGACGCTTCGTGCGCACCTTCAATTTACCGTCCGGCGTTGACCGTGAAAAGATTACAGCCGATTATCGCGACGGCGTGCTGCGCTTGCGTCTGCCGAAACGACATGAGCAAAAGGCACAACGTCTCGAAATCAAAATCAATTGATCGTATCGCGCGAATAAGTTTATGGCGCGAAGAAAAAAGATTTTAAGAACTTCTTTTTAATTCATCTAACTTCTGCTCATACGGGAGAATTGCAAGGCGGCATGTTTAGAAAAAGAGAGATGGACGACACACGTTCTGCGGACGAAGGCGAAATGACGGACACTGCGAAGGTTCGCGTCACAGACCGCCGCCGCATCAACATCAACGGGGAATCACAATCTGCGGGCGACGACACCAGTGCGGGCGAATCCGCGAATCTCAAACCGAAGTACGTCGAAGAGCTTGAAGCGCGCACGCGCGATGCGGAACAGAAGTTGACGGACGTGCTTTCGCGCTTCGAGCACATGCGCCGCCAGATGCAGCAGGAGACAGACGAAACGCGGCAACGCCTGATGCGCGCGGCGGATGAGCGAGCGCGCACGGAAAAAGCTTTGTTTATCTTGGCCCTCTTGCCTGTGATGGACAATCTGCGCCGCGCGATGGAAGCGGCAGTGAACGATGGCGCAATTGAAACTTTGCTTAACGGTTTGCAAAGCACAATCAATGGATTCGAGAACGCGCTCGCCACAATCGGTGTCGAACCAATAGTGGCGACGGGCGCGCCGTTTGACCCGGAACTGCATGAAGCGGTTGACACCATCGAGGTTTCAACGGACGAGGACGGTATTGTAACGGCCGAATATGATCGCGGCTATCGTTTGGGCGAGCGCCTTTTGCGTCCCGCGCGCGTGCAAGTCGGGCGCGGTCGGGGCGAGGAGAGCGGACAGCAGGCAGCGCAACAAAGTTGAGAGCCAACTTCGTTTCAAATTTATCGAACGTTAAAAGGCAATCTAATCTTTCATTTTTAGGAGAACACTGAAGTGGCGGGAAAAGAGTTAAAGTTTAACGAGGAAGCCAGAAGCGCGATGCTGAAAGGCGTCAACACGCTGGCGAACGCCGTGCGCGTCACGCTCGGCCCCAAAGGGCGCAACGTCGTGATCGGTAAGAAGTACGGATCGCCCTTAATCACGAAGGACGGCGTAACGGTGGCGAAAGAGATCGATCTGCAAAACAACTACGAAAACATGGGCGCGCAGATGGTCAAAGAGGTTGCCACGCGGACGAACGACACGGCGGGCGACGGCACGACGACCGCGACCGTGCTTGCGCAAGCCATCTTCCGCGAGGGAGTGAAGAACGTAACGGCGGGCGCAAATCCAATGGCTCTGCAACGCGGCATCCAGCAAGCGGTTGAGGTAGCGATAGAGGAGCTTGAGCGTCAATCAAAGAAGGTTAAAAGCAAAGAAGACCTTGCGAACGTGGCGAGCGTTTCAGCGAACAACGACCGCGAGATCGGCGCGTTGCTTTCGGAGGCGATGGAGCGCGTCGGCAAGGACGGGGTTGTGACCGTTGAAGAATCACGCACGCTTGAGACGGAACTCGACCTTGTTGAAGGTATGCAATTTGATCGCGGCTATCTTTCACCGTATTTCGTGACGAA
>JACDAW010000172.1 GCA_013695245.1 Pyrinomonadaceae bacterium
CCGCCTAATCTGATCCGTTTGCCAACCGCATCATCGTTCGGAAAATAGCGACGTGCCATCCACTCGTTGACGATCACTACTGGCGGCGCATTTTCATCATCGGTTTCCGCGAAGTCGCGCCCGCGCAGAAGTGGGATGCCAATCGCGCTCAAGAAATTAGGAGTGGCTACTGTGTGACCGGCCGACTCCTCTTCGCCCTGCGGGACGGGATGGTTTTCGGCGACGAAGCTTGTGCTTGAGCTACCGCCGTCAAGCGGTAACATGCTCACCGCGCCGACCGCCTGCACGCCGGGCAGAGCTTTGATTCTTTCCACGACTCCACTGTAAAACGATCTCACGCGCCCCTCGTCACGCTCGTACTGCGGCCCCTGCACCCAGAGTTGCAGCGTCAACACGTTCTTCGGGTCGAAGCCCGGCGCAACCTTCTGAAGTCGCATGAAACTCTTCATCATCAGCGCGGCGCCGATGAGCAGCACGAGCGTCAAAGCAATTTCCGAAACGACGAGCAAACTCCGCAGACGGTTACGACGCCCGCCCTCCGTCGCGCTCCGGCTGCCTTCCTTGAGCGACGCTTGCAAGTCAGGTTTCGACGCTTGTAACGCAGGCACTAATCCGAAAATGATTCCGGTCAAAAGCGAAACCGCGAGCGTGAACAGCAGCACGCGCGCATCAATGTCGAAGCGCACCCAGAAAGGCATCTGCTCCGGGATCGCCGTCACCAACAGATCGATTCCCCACATCGCCAGCAGCACGCCAAGCGCGCCGCCCGCGAGAGAAATCAACACGCTCTCCGTCAGCAATTGACGAATCACACGCGCGCGTCCTGCGCCGAGCGCGGCTCTAATCGCCATCTCTTTCTCCCTTGAGACGGAGCGCGCAAGCAACAGGTTGGCGACGTTCGCGCACGCGATCAACAACACAAACAACACCGCGCCGAGCAGCGCGACGAGCACCGTGCGCGATTCTTCATCAATCAACTCTTCGCGCAACGAGATGACGCGCACGCTCCAACCCTTGTTCGTCGCTGGGTGTTCCGCTTCAATGCGTTGCGCAATGATGGACAATTGCGCCTGCGCCGCCTCAATCGTCACGCCCGGTTTAAGGCGCGCGATGCAACTCAAATAGTGATTGCCCCGATCCGCTTCAGCCGTGTCGAGCGCGAGCGGCGTCCACAACTCGGCGTTCGACGGGTATTTGAAATCGGGCGGCATCACGCCGACGATGGTGTGGTCTTCGCCATTGACTTTAAGCGTTTTCCCGGCGAGGTTTGCATCGGAATTGAAGCGACGTTGCCAGAGGTTATGGCTGATGAGCGCCACGCGCTCCGCGTTCGGACGATCTTCCGTCGCCAGCAGATCGCGCCCGTGCACGGGACTTACGCCGAGCGTGCGGAAGAGATCGGCGGAGATGCTTGCGCCTCTCACGCGCTCCGGCTCATTCTCGCCCGCAAGATTAAAGCTTCGCTCGTAATAAGCGGCGATAGGGTCAAACGCGCTGTTCTCGTTGCGCCAATCTACGAAGTCGCCTAACGAGACGACGCCGCCCCTGATCTCCTGCCGCAGTTGCGTCTGCTGCACAACGACGAGCCGCCCCGGTTCTTCGTATGGTAGGGGACGCAGGATAAGCGCGTTCACCATGCTGAAGATCGTGGTGTTGACGCCGATGCCTAAAGCCAGACTCAGCACCGCCACTAACGTAAAGCCCGGAGCTTTAAACAACATCCGCGCGCCGTAGCGCACGTCTTGCCACAATGTGCTCATCAATCTCTCTCCAACGCGAACGAATCTCTCGACTTATATGAAATCATCGTGCCACCCGTCGCCGCGCTGTTCAGGCGGCTCAACCGTCTGATTTTGTGTAATAAACAAGGATTAATCGCAGGCGGGCTGTTCGCTTGTGGGATCGCTCGATCCCAAAATTGAAACTCAGCGCAATATCCGAAGCGACTGATGTTGTAACCTTGCAGGAAGCTTCTTGAAAGCGTAACTGTCGAGACGTTTTACCGCTAACTCTGTTAGCTGCGCGCGGTTCAGTTAGTAATGAATAAACCGAATTCGTCAACGACCTTCCGTGCGACCTTCTCGGCGGGCAAAACAGTATTGTCAATCTTTAGATAATTCTCTTTATAAAAGAAGTCGCCGTCAGAATTCAGTTTGTATTTTCTATCATCCTCCAACAAACGCTCTTTCGACTTCTCCACGTCTCGCTTCGGCGGTTTCTGCG
>JACDAW010000217.1 GCA_013695245.1 Pyrinomonadaceae bacterium
AAGCCGAGTTGGTTAAGAAAGAGAACTGATTGCTCAAAGCGAAGCTGATTATAAACGTCGCCTTCGTTAATCAGGACTTCGCGGCGCAGAACATTGTCGCGCGTAAAGGTGTTGCCCAAGAATTCGAGGCGGCGCAGTGTGAATTGTTTACCTTCGTCAATCGTGATCGTGAAATCAGCGACGCCCTCTTTCGGGTTCTGCGCGTTGTCGCCGTAAGCGGGTTCGACCTCCGCCGAGTATTGAATAAAGCCTTGCGAGCCGTAAGCCTTTTTCAAATCTTCGTAGAGGGCTTTGCTGATGCGCTGACCGTTAGCGATCTCACCCGCCGTGAGTCCCAAGACGCCGCGAATCACTTGCTCCGAGAAGATCGAGTTGCCCTCGATCTTCACTTCACCGACGCGATAGACGCGTCCTTGCGTGACGGGCACGGTGATGCGCAAAGCTTCGTCCGTTGACGACAAAAGCGGAAGCGGAATGAATAATCCCGTGCGCCGCTCGCCTAAACCCTCAATGCGCGGTTCGCCGATCCGGGCGTTTAAGTAGCCTTTCGACGCCATGTACTGCCGGACGTTGCGCAAATCATAATCAAGCTTTTCGCGGTCGAGAATGTCTTGCCCTTTGAAGCGCGTGATGAGTCCCGCTTCGCGCACGAGTTTCATCTGCGCGCGCAACTCGCCGTCCGAGAAATTCTCGTTGCCCTCAAAATCAATCTCGACGACGCGCACGCGGTCGCCTTGGTTGATAACGAAAGTGATCGCGGTTGAGGTTTGCGACACTTCTTCTTGGCGCGGCTCGACAGTCGCGTTCGGATAGCCGCGCGCCGCCAATAATTCTTTGATCACGCGCACTGCGTTGCGGAGTTTAACCGGATCGAAGACGGATTCTTTCGAGATGCCAACTCTCTGCTCGCGGAAAGCCTTCAGCACGTCCGACTCGGTCACAGCCTTTAAGCCTTCAAACTGGATGTCGCGGATGATCGGCAATTCTTTGACTTCAAAGATGACAACGACGCCGCCCCTTGGGCCGTCTTCCGTATAGACGCGCGAAGCGGTTTTGTCGAAAAAGGTGAGCGCGAGCAGAGCTTGGAAATCGCGTTGCACTTGCGCTTCATTAAACGGATCGCCTGCGCGCGTCTGCACGTAGTAAAGCAAATCGTCTTGACGTAGGCGGCGATTGCCAACGATCCGCACGTCTTCAACAAGGCGTTGTTGTTGCTGCGCTTGTTGAGCGTTGACGCGGACGAGAGACGGCGGGAGCGCGCCGGAGATAATGGCGAATAAAATAAGAACAAACAAAAAGGGGCGGAAGAATCGCATATAAGCTTTTTCCATTAAAACTGCTGTGTGCTTTCCTGAGGAGAGCGTCCGTCGTCGTGGATAAAACTTGTCGCCGGTCGGGTACGGCGCGTGTGCGCGACGGAATTATGTTTCGAGAACAGGGTCGCTTCAACTTTTGAAGGCTTTTGGATTCAAAGCCTCCGGGCCAAGTTGCTCGTAGCACGCCCGACACCGCCAGCAAAGTCGGGCATTATAAACAAGGCAAAAGGTAAAAGGCAAAAGGTAAAAGTAGTAATGGCTAAGAATTACAAATTCTTTCTGCCGCTATTTTTGCCTTTTACCTTTTTACTTTTGCCTTCCCTTAGTGAATTAAGAGCGCATCACCCGGCTCTTCGACGCCCGCCGGACGGTGGTTTAATTCATCACCCTCAACAAACATTTCAATGACGGGCGAATCGCCGAGCGTGCCCTGAATCAAACTTTCCGAAAGCGGGTCTTCAACGTATTTTTGCAGGGCGCGGCGAAGCGGACGCGCGCCATAGTTGCGATCCGCACACGTCTTTTGCACGATCCACCGTTGTGCTTCATCCGTCAAACGCACTTCAAGACCGCGACGTTGCAGAGTTCGATTAAGCTGCTCTACTTGCAGCCCGACGATCTCCAGCAGTTCTTCCTCTAGAAGTTGATCGAAGATGATGATCTCATCGAGGCGGTTAATAAATTCAGGGTTAAACGTCTGACGCACGGACGACATCACCATTTCTTCCATCTTTTCGCGCGAAGCATCGGCTGAGGCTTGGAAGCCGAGCGCGCCGCGCTTTTGGATGAAGCGAGCGCCGATGTTTGAGGTCATGATGATGATCGTGTTTTTAAAGTCAACGGTGGTGCCCAAAGCGTCGGTCAGAATTCCGTCTTCAAAAACTTGCAGCAGAACGTTGAAGATGTCCGGGTGCGCTTTTTCGATTTCGTCAAAGAGCACGACCGAGTATGGCGTGCGCTTGATGCGTTCGGTGAGTTGCCCGCCCTCTTCGTGCCCGACGTAGCCGGGCGGTGAGCCGATCAGTTTCGAGACGGCGTGCTTCTCCATCAACTCCGACATGTCGAAGCGGATCATCGAGCGTTCTGAACCGAAAAGGAATTCGGCGAGGCTGCGCGCGACTTCGGTTTTGCCAACGCCGGTCGGGCCTAAGAAGAGAAACGAACCGACGGGACGCTGCGGGCTTTTGAGTCCCGCGCGCGAGCGGCGAATGGCGCGTGCAAGGGCGGAAATGGCCGGGCGTTGCGCGATCACGCGGTTGTGCAACTCACCCTCGATGCGTAAGAGCTTCGCCATCTCTTCTTCCTTCAGAGATGTAACGGGAATCCCCGTCCAGCGCGCAATCACTTCTTCAATGTCGTCCTTCGTCACTTCAAACGGTAACAGTTCATCCGTCTCATCGCGGCTTGAGTAAGCGGAACGCGCGTTTGGAGGTTTCGCGCCGAAGCCCGGCGTTTGATCAGGAAAGAGCTCGCCTAGACTTTCGGCGTGTGGCGTGCGCCGCGCGCGGAGTTTAACGCGCGAACCGGCTTCGTCAATCACGTCAATCGCTTTGTCGGGCAGAAAGCGGTCGGGGATGTAGCGATTCGATTGATAGACGGCCGCCTCAATCGCATCGTCTGCGTAATGAACTTGGTGAAAAGCCTCGTAGCGTTCGCGCACTCCTTCGAGGATACGAACGGCTTCTTCCTCCGACGGCGGCGGGACTTTCACGGCCTGAAAACGCCGCTCTAAGCTGCGATCCTTTTCGATTGACTTACGAAACTCGGCCGGTGTGGTCGCCCCGATACATTGAATCTCGCCGCGCGAAAGGGCGGGCTTTAAAATATTCGCCGCGTCTAAAGAACCTTCGGCCGAGCCTGCGCCGACGAGCGTATGAAGCTCGTCAATAAAGACGATGTACTGCGGGTTTTCGACGAGTTCACGCATAATCTGTTTTAAGCGTTCCTCGAACTGCCCGCGATATTTCGTGCCCGCAACGATTAAAGAAAGATCAAGCGACAGCACGCGCTTGCCTTCAAGAAATGATGGAATTTCGCCGCGCACGATCCTCTGCGCCAAACCTTCGACGATGGCGGTTTTCCCGACGCCCGGTTCGCCAATAAGCACGGGATTATTTTTCGTCCGACGACAGAGAATTTGCACCACGCGCTCGATCTCGGCTTCGCGCCCGACTAATGGATCGAGTTT
>JACDAW010000220.1 GCA_013695245.1 Pyrinomonadaceae bacterium
CTCGTATCTCATCCGCGAGTACGCGCGCCACGTGCAGGATTTTGCGGCAACGGACGCGACATCGAGGCGAGAGCTTCAATGGCGAAAGACGAACAAGAACACATGGCGCGTTCAATTAAGTAACGCGCGTGAGTTGCGCGCCACTTACAGCGTCTATGCCGATGAACTGACGGTGCGCACGAATGAATTAAACGACAATCACGCTTTCTGGAACAACGCCGCGCTTCTGATGTACGTGGACAAACAACTCGGCGCGCCCGCCACGCTCCGCGTCGTGCCGTTCGGCAACTGGAAAGTTGCAACCGGATTGCCTATGGTCGCCGGACAAGCAAACACCTTCCGCGCCGAAAATTTCGATGTGCTTTACGATTCCCCTGTTGAGGTCGGTCGCTTTCGCACGCTTGAATTTGCAGTTCGCAATGTTGCGCATCGCATCGTGATTGACGGCGAGGGCAACTACGACGCCGAAGCGTTGCGCCGCGACGTGCAAAGAATCGTCGAAACCGCGACCGCCATGATGGGCGACATCCCGTACCGCGATTATACGTTTATCTTGCATCTACGTCCGACGGGCGGCGGCGGGCTTGAACATCTAAATTCAAACGCGCTTATCTGGTCACGCTTTCGCTTTCGCCCCGATTCCGATTATCACGATTTTCTTTCGCTCGTCGCACACGAATATTTCCATCTCTGGAACGTCAAACGCATTCGTCCTGACGCGCTCGGCCCCTTTGACTACACAAGCGAGAACTACACGCGGCTGCTATGGGTTGCCGAAGGCTTAACGAGCTACTACGAAAACATTCTTTTGCGCCGTGCCGGACTCATCGCCGACCGCGATTACCTGAATACGCTGGCGACCGCGATGCAGGATTTACAGAACATGCCCGGACGCCTTGAGATGAGCCTTGAGGAAGCGAGCTTCGATGCGTGGATTAAGTATTATCGCCGCGACGAAAACTCGGTTAATTCACAAGTCTCATATTACGACAAAGGCGCAATCGTCGGCGCGCTGCTCGATCTGGAGATTCGCAAACGAACAACGGGGGCGCGCTCGCTCGACGACGTGATGCGCTTGCTCTACAACGATTATGCGAAACGGAATCGCAACTATACGCCGGAAGATTTTCAAAGAGCGTGCGAACAGATCGCCGGAGCGAGTCTCGATGAATTCTTTCGAGCTTATGTGCGCGGCCGCGCTGAGCTTCCTTACAACACGTTTTTAGAAACCGTCGGCTTGCGGCTCGATACGACTGGTGGCACAACGCGCCCCGCCAGCGAACGCGCTTTTCTGGGTGCAACGCTCGATCAACAAAGCGACCGCTTACTCATTACAAACGTGCGCGCCGGAACTCCCGCTTACGATCAGGGTTTGAACGCAAACGATCAGATCATTGCGCTCGATGGCGCGCGCGTTAACCGTGATTCTTTCAACGCGCGCCTCGAAGAAAAACGACCCGGCGACGAAATCGTTTTAACCATTTTTCGCTTTGACGACTTACGAACGATGCGCTTAAAACTCGGCGCGCGCGCGGAAGGCACATATCGTATCCTTGCTGCTGAGGCGGCGAATGAGACCCAAAAGACGCAGTACCAAAAATGGCTCGACGCGAGTTTTCCGCCTGCGCGGCCGCGTGATGAAGACTAATAATGAATAACGGCATGAGCTACAAAAACATTCGCTTCCATGTTGAAAACCACGTCGCCCGCATCGGCTTCGCGCGCCCGCCGCTTAACATCTTCAACATCGCAATGATGCGAGAGATCGACAACGCGCTTGGCGAATGTGCGTCGCAACGAGATGTAGTCGCCATCGTGTTTGAGGCTGACGGCGAAGCGCGCGCCTTTAGTGCCGGAGTTGCCGTCGAAGAGCACACGGCCGAGACCGTCTATCAGATGCTCGAATCCTTTCATCAAATCTTTCGCTCGCTCGAAGTGATCGCCAAGCCCGTCGTCTCAGTCGTTGACGGGGCGGCACTCGGCGGCGGCTGCGAACTCGTCGCCGCGAGCGACATCTGCATCGCCACGACGCGCTCCCGCTTTGGTCAACCCGAAATCAAGCTCGGCGTGTTTCCTCCCGTTGCCGCCGTGCTGCTGCCCCGCGTCGTCGGCGAACGCCGCGCGCGCGAACTCATCTTGACGGGCGAACTCATTGATGCGCAAGAGGCTCTACATATCGGACTGATCAACTACGCCGTCGAACCCGAACAACTGGAAGCGAAGACGCAAGAGACATTGAACCGTTTGCGCGAACTCTCTGCGCCCGCGCTCGAATCAACGCGGCGCGCGATGGACGTGGCGCGCGCGCTTTCGTTGGAAGATGGACTCGCCCGCGTCGAAGATATCTATCTCAACGAGTTGATGAAAACCGAAGACGCGCAGGAAGGCATCGCGGCGTTTATGGAGAAACGTAAACCCGCATGGCGCAATCGCTGAGCTTTCGTTCAATCAAATCATTAACCGCGAATCGAACTTACTAAGGAGAATCTTTAGCAATGGAGCGCCACACTACAGAGTGGTTCAGTAATAATCTTGGCATGGAGATGCCCCTTGTCGCTTACACGAATGGCACGCGCGCAGGCTTCCCCGTTCTCATGTTTCCGACGGCCGCGGCCGACTATCTTGAGTACGAAAGGTTTCAACTCGTTGATGCCGTCAAACACTACGTCGAAGCAGGGCGCGTTCGCCTCTACTCGATCAATAGCGTCAACCGCTACAGTCTCTTGAACGAAGCCGCGCCGCCTCACGTCAAAGCCGAACTGCTTGCGCGCTACGACCGCTACGTGACGGACGAAGTGTTGCCGCTCATTCGTCAAGACACGGGCAACAACGACGCGCGACCTTTAACGACGGGCGCAAGTCTTGGCGCATACTTAGCAGCCAACGCTTATTTCCGTCATCCCGACCAACTCGCCGGAACAATTGCGATGAGCGGCAGCTACGACGTGCGCAACTACTTTCGCGGCTACTTCGACGACAACGTTTATTTCAATAACCCGATGCAGTATCTACCGAACCTGCATGACGATTACTTTCTGCCGCGCCTGCAACGCGCCGACCACATTTACATCCTCACCGGGCAAGGTTCCTACGAAGCGCCTGAACGCAGCCGCCAACTCGCGGGCGCGCTTCATTCAAAAAACATCCCGCACACGCTCGACGTATGGGGACACGACGTTGATCACGATTGGCCGTGGTGGCGGAAGATGCTTGATTACTACTTCGGAAAACTTTTCTGACAGCTTTGACGAAATATAAAAAGGCGATGATGAAACATGAAATTCATCATCGCCTTTTTATTTGCTTTTTACCGATCTTGCGCACCGTATGATTAAGCTAATATTGATTCGATTATGGCGTTCCTCCCGGCTCGTCCGTGCCCTTCTTGCCGCCTTTCTTGCGCGTCGGATCAACTTCGCGTGGGCGCGTTGAAGCGGGCGGCGGTGGCGGCGCGGTCGTGTCCGGCGTGCGCGTAGTGGTTTCGTTTGTTCTCCCCGTCGCAGTGTTGGTGTTCGCTGTTGATGTCGCGGTTGTTGACGGTCGCGCGTCAGCGTCTGACGATGCGGCGGGCGGGAGCGTTACCTGTTCGAGTTTCGGTTCGGAGAGCAAATTTGGGAGATCAGTGTTGTCGCGGCCGCTGCCGCGATTGGCGCGTGCGGCAAGCATCTGCGCTTCGCGCTCTTCGGCCATTTCGCGCTGGCGCTGCTCGAAAAGCTCTTTGATGTCTTCGGGCATGTCGGGCGGTTTCTCGAAAGTCTCTTTCTCTTTGCCTTTCAAAAAGCTGCGCATGAAATTAACGAAAATGGGAAGCGCGCCGTGTCCGCCCGTCATGTCGTTGCCGAGCGGTTTCTTTCGTTCCGGGTAGCCCATCCAGACGCCCGTCACATAGGTCGGCGTGTAGCCGATAAACCACACATCGGTGTGATCGTTGACCGTGCCGGTCTTGCCCGCGATCTGCACGCCTAAAGCTTTCGCGCCTGCGGCCGTTCCACCGGCCATCTCGACGGGGCCGCGCATAAGGTCAACCATCGTTAGAGCGACGTATTCGCTGATCACCTTGTAAGTCGTCTTCTCCCACTCCTGCAAAACCGTGCCGTCGCGATCCATCACGCGACGGATCAAGTGCGGTTCGACTCTCACGCCTTTATTCGGAAACGCCGAGTAAGCCGATATCATTTGAATAAGCGGCACTTCCGTTGCGCCGAGCGCGGAAGGAAGATAAGGAGCCATTGGCACGGTGATGCCAAAGCGACGCACCATCTGTGAGCCGGTTTGAATGCCGACCATGTCAAGCAAGTGGACGGCTTGAATGTTTAAAGACTTGGCGAGCGCGACATTCATCGGCACATCGCCGCCGCCAACCGAGCCGTCATAATTGTGCGGCTGCCAATTGCCGCGTTTGATCGGCGCGCCACTGACAGTTGAATTAGGCGTCATGCCCCACTCAATCGCCGCCGTGTAGATGAATGGTTTGAAGGCTGAACCCGTCTGGCGATAGGCTTGGATGGCGGTATTGAATTTGTCTCGATTTCCGTCGTAGCCGCCGATCATCGCGGCGACCTCGCCCGTGTGAGCGTTCAAAGTGAGTAGCGCGCTTTGAATCGAAGGAACTTGCGAAAGCTCAACTTTAAGGCGCTTGTTCGCTTCATCCACACTGATGATTTTAAACTCGGCGAGCGTGCCGACCGTGAATTCGCTTTTCGGTTGACGACCTGACCAGCCCATATCTTTCGCCGTCACGACGGCCGCGAAATCGCCGAAACGCACGCTGGCTTCGTTGCGCGCGGCGTTGATTTCCGTGACGAGTCCCGTTACGTATGAGTTCGCTTCATAGTGATCGCCGTACCAATCGGGATGCGTATAGGCGGCGAGTTGCTGCGGCGTGGTCGCGGGCGTGTCGCCATTCATCGCTTTCTGATAGGCGGAGCGCCAGCCCGTATGACCGCGATCATAGGTGCGAAGCCCAGCGCGCACAGACTCAAAGGCTTGCTTCTGCGCGTCAACATTGATCGTCGAATAGACGACGAGGCCGCTCTGCGCGACGCGCGTCGTGAGTTGATCTTCGAGTTGCTGCCTGATCTCTTCGACGGGATAGACGAATTCGCGCAACGCCGTCGGCGGGATGTGATATGCAGTATCGGCAAGTTTGATCGGGCGCGCTTTTGCGTCGTCAGCCTCTGCCTGCGAAACGAATTCGTTGTCTGCCATTAACTGCAACACAAGGTTGCGACGTTCGCGCGCCGCCGTCGGATTGAGCGTCGGCGAATACTGCTGGGTCGAACGCGGAATACCGGCGAGCAGCGCAGCTTCGTCTAAAGTTAAATCCTTCGCCTGTTTACCGAAGTAAGTTTCCGATGCGGCCTCAAAACCGTAGGCGCGCGCGCCGAGAAAAATCAGATTCACATATAATTCCATGATCTGATTCTTCGTGTAGTAACGCTCGATCTGAAGCGCCATCATCCATTCGCTCGCCTTGCGCGTTAAGGTTTGCTCGCGCGAAAGGAAAAGATTTTTGGCGAGTTGCTGCGTCAGAGTTGAGCCACCTTCGCGGCTGCCGGTTCTCAAGTTTTTCACGACCGCGCCGACGATGCGTACCGGGTCAATGCCGACGTGCTTGTAGAAGCGCGCGTCCTCGACGGCGAGAATCGCGTTTTTCAACACGGGCGGTATCTCATCGTGGCGAAGCGGGACTCTCCGCTCCAAAGCAAACTCGCCGATTACAGTCTCGCCGTCGTCCGCATAGACGCGCGTGATCTGACTCGGACGATACGTCGCTAAGCTGGCAACTTCATTCGCCGCGCGCGAATAATTCAGTTCGTATGCAACGACGATGCCCGTCAAACCTCCGGCGGCGATCGCCAGACACAGCACGGCGGGCAGCCAAAAACGGCGGAGCGCGCCGCGCCGCTTCGTGTTGTTTGCGGGAATTGTTGATTGAGCGAATTTGCGTGAATCTCTAGCAGACATCAATAGCTAATTCCTTCTTCGTGAGCCGACGAGCGTTGTGTTGCAAGTAAACCGAAAAATTGCTTCTTTAACCAAACGAATGGAGAGAGTTGCGTGAATGTACCAGCACAATTATACCGCAGAACGGGCTGCACGAGCGAACGGATGTTTGTTTCACTTTGTTGTCACCTAAAAGTTCTATTTTCAAGCGTTAAGCACTGCTCTTGCCTTTCTATCACCTTGACCGTGAGCGAACGCACCGCGTAGAATTCGCATCTGAATGATTCGGGGGCGACAGGTTTCGACAGGAGACTTGGACGCTGATTGGATGCATGTCGGGCTTACCTCTTTGCAGCTCGTTAAAAAGCACTGGGGAAAAACAACTGCCAATACAAATGAATTGGCTCTTGCTGCCTAATTAGGCTTTCGCAAGCGTCTCACCTGCAAGTTGCTCATGCGCGCAGATTGAGATGTCACACGAGATGAGCTAGCCTGCCGCTCGTAATCAGGGGCAGTGGGCGAAACCAAACTGATTTAGCTAACGTCGGGGTCTTCGTCGTTTCACTTACCTGACACTAGCGAACACGGATTAAGAGTCCAAAGGAGAAACGACTATACATGTAGATTCCGTCCGCGCCGTTTCTTGGACGCGAGTTCGATTCTCGCCGCCTCCATTCAGATACTAAAACCAAAGCGACCTTGTAATTTGTGTATCATTTACAAGGTCGCTTCGGTTTTAACACTCGGCATGAAGGTTTATCAATCTAGCCTTCAACAATTATTTGAGAAGCACTCTCTGGCACGTTGGCTATGATACTGCGACTTGCGTAACAGAAAAGACCTTCCCGCCTTACTAGCCTCTTGAAGAATCTTGATGATCTGCTCTTCGCTCCATTGACTCTTTTTCATTCTTAGCTCCTTTAGTGAAGTCGAAGCTATTCTCTTATGTCAGGTGACTCGAAAATCGGGTCTCAGGTCAGGTACCCTGAAGTAATGCCGCATCTACTCGGCGCGTTTCCAATCGCGTCCTTATCTATCTGCCGCATATATCTTCATCTTTTCGCACGAGATATAAAAAGTAATTTTGCCCTATAATCGTTTTATTAAATTCCCATAACTCAGAGATACAGAGATGAGGTGCGCTCGCTTTTATTTGGTGACTTGAAATTAATAATACATCTTGTCCGATTGATGTCAAAAGTTCACTAACCCTATCAAGCACTTCTTCATCGCTTTTGTTCTCTCTTCCATACTTCATAATATGGAAAGTTCCAAACTTATTGCTCTGCGGTTGATAGATTTTTTGGTTGATATATGCCGTAAGTGGGGACACTTCATAATCTACGCTTCCAACAACTAATAAATCAGACATTTTTTGCTTGTTGATAAATTCGGCGGTGCTTTTAATCGGTGAAAAGGGATAAAGCAAATCCATACTCATAGCAAAGACGCCAGCTACGAGATGTACGCACAAAATGGCGGTTAAAAACTTCTTTCTGTAACCGGAAAGATATTCAGTTAACATTGTAGTCTTTGAGTTTACCCTCTTACACTCCCGATGATGCTCGGCGAGCCACAAACAGGCGATAAACAAAACGAATAAGTGCCCGCTATGTCTGATGTATCCTAGTGTAATAGAGAAGTGGAAGAACAGTATGCCGAAAGTTCCGGAAAGGTATAGAAACAGCACTATTGGTTTACGGACTAAGAGTGCTGCTGATAAAACAAGTAACAGAAGTGATAAGAGCCCACCCGCCCGCCTATAAAC
>JACDAW010000223.1 GCA_013695245.1 Pyrinomonadaceae bacterium
CCTCTAATGCGCGAATCATCTTCAACGCGCGCATCTTTAATTGGCACATTGAAATCCACGCGGATAAAAACGCGCTTGCCCTTCAAGTCAAGATCAGTGATCGAAAGCTTGTTCATAAAATAGTGAGCAGTAAACGGTAAGCGGTGATCAGAAGAAGAAAGCAATTTGTTTTTACTGCTTACTGCTCACCGCTCACTGCTTACTTTCTCTACAATCCTTTTTCCGCCATGAACTTTACGAGGTCGCGCACGCGACACGAATAACCCCATTCGTTGTCGTACCATGAAAGAACTTTGACCATGTTGCCGCCGATCACTTTTGTGTATTCTGCGTCAACGATGGACGAGTTCGGGTTTTTGCGGTAATCAATCGAGACGAGCGGCTCTTCTGAAAAGGCGAGGATGCCGCGAAGTTCTTCGTTCGCCGCGTCCTTTAAAGCCTTGTTAACCTCTTCGGTCGTCGTCTCTTTCTCAACATCCATCACTACATCAACCAAAGATACGTTCGGCGTCGGAACGCGCACGCTGATGCCGTCGAATTTTCCTTTCAGTTCCGGCAACACGAGCGCGACGGCTTTCGCTGCGCCCGTCGAGGTCGGGATCATCGAGAGCGCAGCGGCGCGAGCGCGGCGCATGTCCTTGTGCGGCAGGTCAAGGAGTTGCTGATCGTTTGTGTATGAGTGAATCGTCGTCATCTGCGCCGCGCGAATGCCGAAACGCTCGTGCATCACTTTGGCGACCGGCGCGAGGCAGTTCGTTGTGCAGGAGGCGTTGGAGATGATGTGATGATTTTGCGGATTGTAAGCGTTGTCGTTGACGCCGAGCACAATCGTGATGTCTTCATTTTTGGCGGGCGCGGAGATGATCACCTTTTTGACGGTGCCGCGCAAATGTTTGCGCGCATCTTCGGCATTCGTGAATCGCCCCGTTGATTCGATAACGATCTCTGCGCCGACCTCTTCCCAAGGAATCATTGCCGGGTCTTTCTCGGAGAAAACGCGAAATTCATCTTGCCCGACGCGGATCGAGTTTTCCGTCGCTGAAGTTTCTTCTTCGAGATTGCCGAGCACGGAATCGTAACGCAGAAGGTGCGCGAGCGTTTTCGTGTCGGTTAAGTCGTTAACGGCGACGAAATCAATATCTTTGTCACCAAGTGAAGCGCGTAAGACGTTGCGCCCGATGCGCCCGAAACCGTTGATGCCGACTTTAACTGCCATAATTTTCAAGCCTCCCCTTTTCAGCGTTCTCGTTTTCGGGAATCATCTTTCCCATTTTCGGACACAATCCGCGCCTCTCTTTCGCCAGCCGCGCCGCTTAATCGAAGCGCGGGCGATGAGCGTTGGCGAGGAACATTTATTGCCTTAGAACTTCGGAAGATAATGCGCGCGTCGCTTCACTGTCAAGCGGCGTGAGTCCTAAGAGCGCCGGATGTTTTTGAAACCACGCGGGCAGATTTAACGTAGTAAGCTTAAGTGTCCGGTTGATAAAAACGCCCTGATGTCTAAAAGTGTCTCTGTGCTGAAAAACTTAACTTCACCAATTTATCACACGTTGCGAAAAGGAGTTTCCGGTTTGATGTCGAGTGTTCTTTCGCGCCTGAGTTTTCTGGCTTCCGCGCTCGTGCTGGCAGCCTGCGCTTCTGCGGCGGGACAAGAACCGACTCCGCCGCCGCAGCCGACGCCTTCCCGCACGGTGCCGACGACAGCGCCCACGCCGCCCGCGACGCCAATGACAATTGAGCAACCGACTCCGACGCCGGACGTTTCCGACCCGATGCGCAATCGTCTGTTTATATTGTCGCAGCCTCGCGCCGTGCCGCCGCTCCCTTCGCTCTCGCGCGTCGGCGTCTCGCAAGACAATTCGCTTGCCCTTACGCTCAACGCCGCGATCCGACGGGCGCTTGAGAGCAATAACGAGATCGAGGTGGCGCGCGACGATGTGCGTTTTGCCGAAACAGTTTTAGAATCTTTTCGCGGCGTCTATGATCCGATCTTTAGCGTCACGCCGCAGATCAACTACAGCGTTACGCCCGGCACGAACACGTTGAGCGGCGCAAGTTCTCTTCAACGAACGATCTTCACCGTCAGCCCTGCCGTCTCGAAGCGATTCTCGCAGGGCGGCGGACAATATGACGTATTCTTCAACAACTCGCGTTCTTCGACGAACAATCAATTCAGTCAACTTAACCCGTCTTATCAATCCGATTTCGGCATTCAATTCACGCAGCCGCTTTTGCGCGACCGCTCAATTGACGCTTTCCGGCGCAACATACGCATTCAGCGCGTGCGCCTGCAACAATCCGACGCCGAATTTCGCCGCCGCGTGATTGACGTGATCGCCTCGGTGCAACGCGCTTACTGGGATTTAGTGTTTGCCCTCCGCGACCAGCAGAATCGCATCGCTAACCTTAATCTCGCGCGCGAAAATTTCCGTTTGACCGAAGCGCGCGTAGCAGCGGGCGTCGGCGCGCCGATTGAACGCGCTGAAATTCAAACCGAGTTATCAACCCGCGAAAGCGAACTTCTGCTCGCCTCGCAAAGCGTTTCGCTCGCCGAAAACAGTCTTAAGCAACTTCTGCTGCGTGACCCGCTCGCCCCTGAATGGTCGTCGCAACTAGTCCCGACGGATGAACCGGCGTTTGATGAAACGCCCATCAACTTGCAAGACGCTTTAACAGAAGCGCGCACCAATCGCCCGGAACTTCGCCGCCTGCGACTTGAACAAGACGTTAATAATATTGATCTCCAATTTTATCGCAATCAGACGCGACCGCGCATTGACATCGTCTCCACCGTTTCCACGTCCGGCATCGCCGGCTCGACCGTCACCGCCCCGGCCACTTTTACCGGCGGCACCGGAGGAACCGGAACGAATCAACTGCTGCTCATTTCCGGCGATCCGAATCTCAATTCGAGCGCCTTCCTACTTGATCAGCTCAATCAATTGCGTTTGCTACAGGGCTTACAGCCTGCAGTCGTACCGACGCTCACGGCGCAACCGACCGCGACGACCCCCGATAATCTCGTCGGCGGTTACGGGCGCGCGCTGCGCAACATCTTTACCTTCGACGCGCGCAACATCAACGTCGGCGTCACGATTCAGTTTCCTTTTCGCAACCGCACGGCGCGGGCGCAGTTAGCGGGCGCGCGCATCCAGAGCGAACAACTCACGGCGCAATCCCGCGTGCAAGAGCAACAGGTCGAAGTCGAAGTGCGCAACTCGGCGCAAAACGTTGAGACCGCAAGGCGGCGTGTGCTCACCGCCCGCGTCGCGCGCGAAAGCGCGGAGTTGCAACTGGAAGGCGAACGTCGTCTCTATCAAGTCGGTCGCTCCACGCAGTTCCTTCTCTTCCAACGCGAAAATCAGCTTGCCAACTCGCGCAACCTCGAACTGCGCGCGCAAACCGATTACAACAAAGCCCTTGCCGATCTCCAACGCGCGACTTCAACCACACTCCAAGCCAACAACATTACAGTTGAAACGCTCGTCGAACCTTAAATAGCGGATTGACTTAAAGTTTAATAAATAACTTTGCGGCCTTTGATTCAACTATCAAGGTCGCAATTTCTTTTGTAGTTCGTTAATCTTACACGCGGCTCAAGCATTCATTTTAGATTTTTCAATCTTTTGAAGATCACAGCGACAATCATTACTTTCAATGAAGCGAAGAACATTCGCGCCGCGTGCGAAAGCGTGGCGTGGGCTGATGAGATCGTGGTCGTTGATTCGGAGTCTTCCGACGAGACATGCGAGATCGCCCGCGATTGTGGCGCGCGCGTGATCGCCCGCGCATGGCCGGGTTTCGCCGCGCAGAAACAGTTTGCGGCCGACGCCGCCACTCACGATTGGATTTTCAGCCTTGACGCAGACGAGCGCGTCTCACCCCAGTTGCTAAATTCGATTGAAAGTTTGCGCGCAAAGAATTTATCTTCCGCCGACGGCTACCGCATCGCGCGTCGCACCTTCTACATGAATCGCTGGATTCGCGGCGGCGGTTGGTATCCCGACCATCAACTGCGTCTGTACGACCGTAGGCGCGGGCGTTGGCAAGGCGCGCACGTTCACGAATCGGTGAAGATAGAGACGAACGCACGCATTGAGAAGCTACAAGGCGACATTCTGCATTACAGCAT
>JACDAW010000240.1 GCA_013695245.1 Pyrinomonadaceae bacterium
CGACGCTGCCGTTGCCAATAAGCAGCAGCAACGCGCCGACGATCAGACTCGTGCGCCAGTGAATCCATGACGGGCGCTCGGCACCGCGCGCCCACAGGTAAAGAATCGAACCCGCGATCAGGAAACGTCCGCCCGCCATGAGAAACGGCGGCAACGTCTCAATGGCAAATTTGATAGCCAGATATGTCGAACCCCAGATCACGTACACGGCGGCGAAAGCCGCGACGAGCAGCGACAGCGGTGGACGCCCGCTCGCATTCGCTTCCCGCATCTTTGTTTTCGTTTCGTTCACGTTCGTCCCCCTTGCTTGCGCTTTCTACTTCTGCCCTTAACGGTTCTTTTATCTCCCGCCGACGCTTCGCCGATAGGCAACGCCATCGCCTCTTTCACCGTCTGCAAGACGACGGTCGTGCGCGTTGAACGCACGGTTTTGATCGCGCCGATACGTTCGCGCAGCAAACTGCCTAGAGCCTCGGCATCAGTAACGCGCACTTTCACGAGATAGCAATCCTCGCCTGCCACGTGATGCACTTCTTGCGCCTCCGGCAGCTTTGCCAGCAAGTCCGCCGTCTCGCCGTGCCGGTCTTCCGTCCGCACATAAACGAAGGCCATCAAACCGAAACCGAGCGCGTGAGCGTCGAGCTGCGCCCGGTAGCCTTTAATCAACCCGCGCTCCTCAAGTTTGCGAATGCGTTCGAGCACCGCCGACGGCGCAAGCCCCACCGCACGCGCCACGTCAACGTTAGACGTTCGCGCGTCGGACTGAAGAATAGTCAAGATTTGGATGTCTAAAGCGTCAATCATTCATACAAAACCGTCAAACACAGAATATAATTCTCACAGTAAAATGTCAATAATTCGAATTAACTTGTGAACTGTACGGCTGCTGGCGCTCTATGTGGAAGAGAGTGGGTGCGTGTTTAGCGGCTACGCTCTCGGCTGCTTTGCTGATCGTTTTTGTAGCGCTCTTACACTTTAGCTTATCGCATCCGTCGGCTCGTCCGGTATCTGTTCATTGAGTTTAATAATACTTGAGTCTTGTATGTCTCGTTCCGCCCCGCGCGTCTGCGCCGGGTCGCGTGTGTCTGCAAGCATTCTAAATTGACTGTAAGAAGCGTTATCGGTTACGGGCACGCCTTCTAGTTTGCGCGCGGCAATGATGCCGCCGCAGACGGCGACGAAGCCGACAATGAAACTCAAGGTAACGTTTAATGTAGCGAGCAAGTATCTCCGCTCCTCGATGAGTTTTGCCGTCTCCCACTCGAAGGTTGAAAAAGTAGTGTAAGCGCCGACGAAGCCGACAGCGATGGCGAGTCGCAGGTGCGGACTAACGTTGATGCGTTCGGTGGCAAGCGTGAGAAAGAAGCCGATGATGAATGAGCCGGTAACATTGATCACAAATGTCGCGGTGGGGAACGGAGCGGCGGTGCGCGCGAGCAGGGAACCGCCAAGGAAATAACGAAACATCGCGCCGAGCGCGCCTCCCGCCGCAACCGCAAGATATTTTGTCAGCGTGTCCATCACCCTCCTCCTTATAACGCGAAAACTCCCAACCGACTTCGCACACCTTGCGAAGCGATCAGGAGTCATCAACACAGTCTGCACCCGTGTGGTTATACGGCGAACCCCATCGCCAATCAATTCTGCGCAAACATTCTACACAGCTTGTTTTTCACCGTGAAGAAAGCCTATTGCTGATTTGTTACGCATAAATTTGGCTCTCTGTTGAAAGTTTGTTCGACTCGGCGCTTCGTTACGCTGTCTGTGCGCTTTGAAGAGAATCGCCGCTAAGCGGGATTGAATTCCTTGCGCCTCTCGTCGGCGCGATCAGTTCGTTGGCAAAACGCTCCATCTCCTCAAACTGCGGGCTGCATTGCAGCAACAACAGATTAACGCCCGCGTCCTCAAATCTGTTTATCTGTTCAGCGACCTTTTCCGGCGCGCCGATTAGTCCAGAGCGCAAGCCGCGATTTGAGACCGAGTATTCTTCGAGCGTCATCTGCGATTCGAGTTTCGTGCCCGCGAGCCATTGCTGATAATTTTGAAATCCGGCGGCCGAAGCTTGGACGTTTGTGATGCGCGCGAGTTCCGCTTGCGCTTCCTCTTCCGTCTTGCGCAAGATTGTGTAAGCCGCAACGCCATATTGCATCGGCGGCAACCCGAACGATTCGCGGCGCTTTCGCATGTCGTCGATCTTCGCTTCGATCTTTTCCGGCGGATCGCCGTGCATTACATAGGCGTCGCACTGGCGAGCGATCAAGTTCTTTGCCGCTTCCGATTCGCCGCCCGCGTAAATTACCGGGCGCGGTCGGGTCAAAGGCTTCGGTTGCATCACGGCGTCTTCTACTTTGTAGTAGCGACCTTCATACGAAAAATTGTCCTGCCGCCACATGCCGTCAACCACGTCGAGCCACTCCGAAGTGCGCGCGTAGCGGTCATCGTGCTGTTCAAACTGAACTCCATACTTCTTCGCTTCGTCCGCCCACCACGAAGAGACGACGTTAAGCGACAGACGCTCCCCGCCTGTGATGTTGTCAATGTTCGCGGCTTGCTTAGCAAGAAGCGCGGGATTGTGGAAGGTCGGGCGCACGGCAACCATTAACTCTAACTTCTGCGTGACGGCGGCGAGCGCAGCGGCCGTTGACCAAGCATCGAGCGCGGGCGCGCTTGCGCCTTTGATGTCGTTTAGATTCAGTTCCGCAATGAGCGTGAGATCGTAGCCGATCTCTTCGCTGCGGCGGGCGAGGCGCGAAACATAATCCCAAGTCGCCGCCATGTTTTCATCCTCGACGTTTCTCAGCCAGCCGCCAAAGACCGGCATCCAGTAACCGTAACGCATCTAGTTTCGCTCCTTCAGCAAGTAATCAACGAGCCGCGCGTGCGGATCGAAGCCGACGACGTTCACGGCATCGGCAACGAAATTCGAGAGCGCGTTAATATCGTAATAAAGCGCGCGGCGGTAGGCTTCGCGTTCGTCCTTGATCTCATCGCGCGCATCCGTGATCAATTCGACGCCGCCGACATCAATTCCCGCCCCTTGCACAATGCTTTCGACCGCTTCGACGACTTCGCGCGGCGGCTCGACCGACTCAACTCGTAAACCGCTTTTTGGCGCGTCAACCGGGCAAGCGTTACGAACGAGTTCGCGCCCGTCCGTCGTCTGGCAGATGTCGGCGGGACAAAGATTGAAATCCTCGCCGGTTGTATAGACTTTGATCGCATAAAGATATTTACCGCCGAGCGTCTCAATCCGCGTGATATAGCCGCCATGCGCGGGGATAAACTCTTGGACGAGCGCCGTCCCGTCAATGCCGAGATCAAGGTCTTCAGCGCGAGAAGCTTTTTCCAGAACTTCCATCGAATCGAAGCGCGTGATCCCTGCACCGCTTCCGCCGATGTTGGCTTTAACGACAATGGGGAAGCGCAAGCCTTCGGCCGCGCGCGCCGCTTCGCTCGGATGATTGATCACACGCGCACGCGGGTAAGAAAGTTTGAGCGAGGCGAGCAGCGTGAGTTGTTTCGCTTTCGAGATTTCAGTCGCAAAGGCACGGCTGCCATTGATGACGCGCGTGCCCGTCGCTTCCAAGTGCGCGAGCAAGCCTTGCGTGTAGAAAATGCCGTGAGCGTTGCCGCGCAAGTAGGCGGACGGACTCATACGGTTGAAGAAAAGAGAATACGCCAGCGCGGTGTCGCCCGGATCATAACTGTGCCGACGCGCATCAATGGCTGTGTATTCGACCGCGCGGGCGTTAAGTTCCGCGAAGAGAGGGCGAAACCAGTCAGGATGTTCGTAGTAGATGGCGACGGGCAATGAATTCTTGGTCATAAGTTTACAGTTAAAAGCCGTTCACGCGCTGAGGAGATAGCGCCGAGGGTAGCGCGGAAACCGATATTCATTAATCTCGTTTTTCATCCGAACAAACATTTTCCCAAACATGCTTGCCGTCGCTCACTATTTTAGGATAATCTAACTATCAGATAGTTGTTGGTGATAGCGCTTTTTTGACAACTATTCTGGCCGCCCGATTTCCTCTCACAAAGTAATCGCTGCTTGCCATTCTCTAACGGAAGAACCCACTCACAAACTTCAACCTTAAATGAAGTGGTCACGTTCCAGAAGATAAATAACACCGAGTAAAACCTTGATTGCGAAAGCCAAAAGCTAAGGCATTGGTCTGTAGCGATCAGAAGGCAGAACACGCGCTGCTTTGCTCCACCAACATAAGCTTGATACCGCTTGAACGACAAACACGGATGATCTCTTGTCCGTCCGGTCGTAAATTGCGCGACGTGCTCATCCACGAGCGTGCAGCCATTCAGCCTTCAAAAAAGAGAACCTTCAAGTGAAGCTATCAGCAGAATCAAACGAAGTCAAAGAAGCTGACCCGGAGAGTTCATCACGGCATATCGCTTCTGAACGAAGGAGAGGCGGGGCAAACTGAGACCGCTGTTTTTGGGTGCCCGCTCTTTAACGAAAATTCCGACTGCCGGGTGGGAGAATCAAATCATGCAACAGGTAGCCACTAATCCTTACGCTTGCCCGTCTGTTGAGGGAAGAGCTAAAGACCTCTTCAGCGAACATGAGCAAAATATCTACAAGCGTACCGACCGCCTGTTTGCGATCCTGATGGCTGTGCAGTGGCTCGCCGGTATCGTCGCCGCCGTTTGGATTTCGCCACGCACGTGGATCGGTGCGGAAAGCCAGACTCACCTGCATGTGTGGGCTTCCATATTCTTAGGCGGCGCGATCAGTTTCTTCCCTATCGCGCTGGCCTTAACACGTCCGGGCAAGCCATCTACCCGTTACGTTATCGCCACCGGACAAATGCTGATGGGCGCTTTGTTAATTCATCTCAGTGGCGGGCGCATCGAAACGCATTTTCATGTCTTCGGTTCGCTGGCTTTTCTGGCGTTTTATCGTGATTGGCGCGTGCTCGTGCCGGCTACGTTGGTGGTGGTCGTAGATCATTTTATCCGCGGAGTTTACTTTCCGCAATCCGTCTTCAGCGTGCTCGCAGCGTCCCATTGGCGATGGGTGGAACACGCAGGTTGGGTTGTCTTCATAGACATTTTCCTCGTTATCTCCTGTCTGCGCGGGAAGGAAGAGATGTGGTACATCGCTGAACGGACGACGGCGTTGGAGAACGGCGAAGAGGAGTATCGGAAACTATTTGAGAATGCTCAAAACATCATCGCCGAACGCAATCGCGCCGAAGAAGAGCTATCTAAATTGGCATCAATTGTCGAGTCTTCCGATGATGCGATTTTCAGCCAAACATTAGACGGCATTATCCAGAGTTGGAACAGGGGCGCGGAGCGGCTCTATGGTTACACGGCTGAAGAGATCAAGGGGCGTTCAGTCTCGATTCTATTCCCACCCGATCATTTAGATGACGATCTAAACATCCTCGAAAGGATTAAACGCGGCGAGCGCATTGAGCATTATGAGACGGTGCGCGTCAGTAAAGACGGAAGGCACATTAATGTTTCTATGAGCATCTCTCCGATCAAGGATAAGACGGGCAGGATTGCGGGCGCTTCAAAGATTGCGCGCGACATTACCGAGCGCACACGGGCAGAGGAGGCGTTGCAAGAAAGCGAAAAGCGCTACCGCGCCTTGGTAGAGAATAGTCAGGGGCTGATCTGCACGCATGATCTTCAAGGCACGCTGCTTTCCGTGAATCCGGCGGCGGCGCACTCACTTGGTTATGAGCCAGCCGAAATGGTTGGAAGAAATTTAATCGAATTCATCGCGCCGTCCATGCAGCAATTTTTCGGCGGCTATTTGAAGCGCACCATCGCAGAACAAATCACTGATGGTCTAATGCAAATCATCACAAAAGATGGTGAAGAACGCATCTGGGCGTATCGCAACATGCGGATTGAAGAGGAAGGAAAAGCGCCCTACGTGCTCGGTCATGCGCAGGACATCACCGCGCGTCGGCAGGCGGAAGAGACGTTGCGCGAGAGCGAGGAAAGGTTCCGCTCCATCGTTGAAACCACCAACGAGTGGGTGTGGGCAACTGATTTACAAGGGCGGCACACCTACGACAACCCGGCCGTCGAAACAATCTTAGGGTATCGCCCGGAGGAGTTGCTGGGCAAAAACAGTTTATCGCTTATGCACGAAGATGATCGGCGCGAAGTAGAAAAGTCGCTGCCGGAGTTGATCGAGCAGAAGCGCGGGTGGACGGGGTTAGTCGTGCGGTGGTGGCACAAGGACGGAAGTCTCCGTTACCTCGAAAGCAATGCAGCTCCGAGCCTCGATGCGGAGGGAAATCTCGTCGGTTATCGCGGTGCGGATCGCGACATCACGGAGCGTAAGCGCGCTGAAGAAGCCCTGAAGGAATCGGAGCGACGGTTCCGCTCGGTGGCGCAGTCCGCCAACGACGCCATCATTGCTGCCGACAGCCATGGGCGAATCATTTCGTGGAATAAGGGGGCGCGCACCATCTTCGGTTACACGGAGGACGAAGCGATTAATCGGCAGATAACGCTTCTGATGCCTGAAAGGTATCGAGAAGCTCATCAAAAAGGAATGGCACGACATACCGCCACGGGCGAGTCTCACGTCATCGGGAATACGGTGGAACTGCACGGATTGAGAAAAGACGGTAGCGAATTTCCTCTTGAGCTTTCACTGGCGACGTGGAAGACGGGTGATGAAACGTTTTACAGCAGCATCATCCGCGACATCACGGAGCGCAAACGAATCGAAGCGGAACTTGAGCAGGCGCGCGACGCGGCGCTCGAATCGGCGCGACTCAAATCAGAATTCTTAGCCAACATGAGCCACGAGATCAGAACGCCGATGAACGGCGTGATCGGCATGACAGGTCTTTTGTTGGACACGAAACTCGACGACGAGCAACGCGAGTTTGCCGAGACGATCCGCTCCAGCGCCGACTCCCTGCTGACGATCATCAACGACATTCTCGATTTCTCGAAGATCGAAGCGGGCAAACTCCACTTTGAAACCTTAGACTTCGACTTGCGAAACACCGTAGAAATGACGGTCGAACTTCTCGCCGAGCGCGCCCAGTCCAAGGGAATCGAACTCGCTTCACTCGTCGAAAGCAACGTGCCGACCTCCGTGCGCGGCGACGCGGGGCGACTCCGCCAAGTGCTGATCAATCTCGTCAGCAACGCCGTGAAGTTTACCGAAACCGGCGAAGTCATTGTGCGCGCGTCGAAGGAGAGCGAGACAGAGACGCATCTGATCACACGCTTCGCCATCGAAGATACGGGCATCGGCATTTCCAAAGAGGCGCAGCGCGGGTTGTTTCAAGCCTTCACGCAGGCGGACGGATCAACCACGCGCAAGTATGGCGGCACAGGCTTGGGACTGGCGATCTCAAAGCAAATTGTCGAGTTGATGGGTGGTGAGATCGGAGTGGAAAGTGTGCCCGGCGAAGGCTCAACCTTCTGGTTCACGGTGCGCTTGGAGAAACAGACAGACAAGGTTGAAGCCGCGCCCGTCGCTCCTCGCGCCGATCTTCACGGTCTGCGCGTGCTCGTCGTTGACGACAACGCGACCAACCGCAAGATTCTTCTTCACCAAACTGTTTCGTGGGGAATGATTCCGGCGGAAGCCGCAGACGCCGCGAGTGCTCTTGAGTTGTTACGCGCAGCGGCCGAAGCGCGCGCGCCTTACGAGGTGGTTCTGCTCGACTTGCAGATGCCAGCTATGGACGGCTTCAGCTTAGCGCGCGCCATCAAGAGCGATAAGAAGATAGCCTCCGTGCGTTTGGTGTTGATGCCCTCCTTCGGTCAGCGCGGCGACGGACAGGCGGCGCGCGAGGCGGGCATCATCGCTTACTTAACTAAGCCGGTGCGACAGTCGCAACTCTTCGATTGCTTGACAACGGTGATGAGCGACGCGCTCGACGCGCCTCTAGCGTCGGCTCCGGCGAAGCTTGTCACGCGTCATTCTCTGAATGAAATCAAACACTCGTTCCGCAGCCGCGTATTGATCGCCGAAGACAATCCTGTGAATCAGAAGGTTGCGGCGCGACAAGTAAGTGGATTGGGTTATCGGGCTGACGTGGTGGCGAATGGCTTGGAGGCGGTTGAAGCTTTGTCGAAAATGCCGTATGACATCGTGCTGATGGATTGCCAGATGCCGGAGATGGACGGTTATGAGGCGGCAACCGAGATTCGCCGACGTGAAGGATCGAATAAACACACCGTCATCATTGCGATGACCGCAAACGCGCTTGAAGGCGACCGCGAAAAGTGTCTTGCCGCCGGCATGGACGATTATTTGAGCAAGCCCATAAGGATTGAAGAACTACGGCAGATGCTCGAACGCTGGCAACAAAATTCTTCCGTCGCTGGAGTGACGGCTGAATCAAACGAAGTTTCTTCAGCTCCAGAGGATTCACCTCCGGTTGATATGGAGCAACTGCAAGACGTTGCAGGCGGCGATGAAGAGCTTATGCAGGAACTTGTTGATATTTACCTTCGCCAGATGTCTGGAGATGTCGAGCGGCTGAAGGCGGCGGTCGAGGACAATGCGCCGGACGTAGTGAGGCGCATCGCCCACAACAGCACGGGCGGAAGCGCAACGTGCGGCATGGTGAGCATCGTCGCGCCCCTCCGCGAGTTGGAGCGGATGGGGTTAGAGGGTCAATTGTCCGATGCTACGCCCGTCGTTGCGCAGATTGAGAAAAAACTAGAAACAATTAAAGTGTTTCTCCACGAGTCGTTGGGACAGGAGGCGTAAGGCGAATCGTCATCATGGGAAACGATCAGGGGGTGAGCGCAAATTCGGTCGTTAATTAATTCAAAACTGGGAGGCAGGGACTCGAACCCCGATAACAGAGTCTCAAAAAGGCTTTTCTTCCGAGTTCGTCTGAAGGCTCTTCAATGTTCGACGAGAATCGCTTGCGCCAGTCGCCGGTCAAGCGCGTGCGTCCGTTTGCCGATGCGAACGGTGATGGGACCATCGAACGGCGCGACTTGTGTCACCTGCACTTCTGCGCCCGGCACTAACCCTAACTCGGCGACGTAGCGCAACCGCTCCGCGTGCTGGTCGCACACGCGCACGATGCGTGTTGTGGTTCGCGCCGCGACATCGGCTAAAGACTGTGTGGCGCTGTCGGGCAAACTCCCGTCAAGCGCCGGAATCGGATCGCCGTGCGGATCAAGCGTCGGGTGTCCCAAGTGCGCCGCGATGCGCGCTTCCAACTTCTCCGAGATGACATGCTCCAACGCTTCCGCCTCTTCATGTACTTCATCCCAACTAAAGCCTAACGCTTCGACAAGATAAAGCTCGATCAGGCGATGATGACGGATGACTTCGAGCGCGATTTTCTCACCCGCTTCCGTCAGCACGGCGCCGTAGTAAGGCGCGTACTCGACGAGTTTCAACTCAGCTAAAGTTTTTAACATCGCCGTCACCGTCGCGGGCTTGACGTTCATCGCCTCGGCGAGCGCGACGGTGCGAACCTGCCCGCCCGCTTGCGCCAGGCGGTGGATCGTTTTCAAGTAATCTTCGACGACCGGCGTAATCTGCTGCAATTCATCGGCGGCTGAAGTCATCAATCATTTACATCCTCTGGGCTTTCGTAATTTCAGTAACTACACAATCAAACCTTGACATCGCTGACATTCTACTATAAAAATGTCAAAATCAAAGTTTAGAGCACCCTAAACTTACATTTCAGAAGTGCAAACTTAAAAGATTAGGAAGAAGAACAATGCGAAGTTTATTTCTTAACGCGGCAGGCTGTCTGTTGATAATGATTATGGCGACGGCAGCTTATGCACAATCGTCAGGGGTAGTGCGCGGGAGCGTGGCGGATGCGAGCGGCGCGGCAGTTGTCGGCGCGAGCGTCACGCTTGAGAACGCGAATGACAACTACCGCCAAACGGTCAGCAGCGACAAAGAAGGACGCTACACGTTCGTCAACGTGCCGTTTAACTCGTACACGCTTACCGTTACGCAAGCCGGTTTCACCGCCGCAAGAGATGAAGTCGCACTCCGCACGAGCCTTCCCGTTGAACGCGACATCACGCTTGCAGTCGCTGTCAGCGGCGGGCAAGCCAATGAGCCTACGCCGATTTCCG
>JACDAW010000249.1 GCA_013695245.1 Pyrinomonadaceae bacterium
CGCAGCAAATCGAGCGTTTCGCTTGTGCGCCCGGCGCGCGTGTAAGCATCAATGATTGAGAGATACTGCGCGCGCGCTTCGACGGCTAAACCCTGACCTTCATAGAGCGCGGCGAGTTTGGCGGCCACCTCCGTATCGTCCGGGTTAAGGCGCAGAATCTTTTTAAACATCGCAATGGCTTTAAGTGCAAAGCCTTGCGCGCGGTAATGTTCGGCGACACCAGTGAAAGATTGCGCCGCTTCCGTCTTTTTGCCGGTGCGCGCATAGAGATCGCCGAGCGTGTTGAGCGCGGCGAAATCGTCCGGGTCATCTTCGACGATGCGGCGATACTCACCGATGGCGGCAGGAATTTTGCCTTGTGCGATATGTTTTTCAGCCGCACGAATGGCTTTTGATTTATCGAAGGCCATCAGAAATCTTTAGATAAAATGGAAGTGAACAGAACTGCTCAAACACAAAACGGAGCGGGGACGTTTGTAAAAGCTCCTGCAAGTGACATGCGAAATTCCTTGCTCGATATTATTCCTCTCCGGCCGAGGCGGCCGTCGCCGGAAGATTACGCTAACATGCGCCTGCGGCGAGTGTCAAACATCTTGTTCCGCGCGCTTTACGCTCACGCTCGAAGCCTCACACCGCACCGCGCGCCTTTCATTTAAATGACATCGGCGAAGTTGCGCCGCGTGCGCGCAAACCACCAGTAACCGATGATAAAGAAGAACAGTGCGAAGAGAAAAAACAAGAGCAGCCCACGCCAGTCAGGTGCGGAGTTTTCAAGTACCACGCGGCGGTAGCTTCTTATGAGCGGCGTCCAAGGATTATACTCGATAAACACGCGGTAGCGTTCGGGAACAATTTGCTCCGGGTAAAGTAGCGGCGTGAGAAACATCCACGCCGTCAAACCGAGCGAAACGGCATCGCGCGTATCGCGCAAAAAAACGCCGAGACTCGCTACTAGCCATGATAATCCAAACATTAAGATCAATTGCAGAGAGACGAGCAACGGCAGCCACAATAAAGTGGGGTGGATGCGTCCGCGAACGAGGAGCGTCGCCGCGAGCAGCGCGAGCGTGCCGAACACTTGATTGCCGACGGCCGCCAGCGCGTGCGAGACGGGCAGCACTTCCAACGGAAAGACGACGCGCTTAACAAGGTTAGCGTGCGTGATGATCGTGGTTGATGAAGTTTGCAGCGTTTCGGCGAAAGCCGCCCACGGCAGCAGCCCGCAGAAAACGTAAAGCGCGTAATCCCAAGTTGAGCCTTCGCGCCCGAAACGCGCGCCGAAGATTCCGGCGAAGATAAACGTGTAAAGGGCGATCATCACAACGGGCGTCAGCAGCGCCAACAGGAGTCCGAGCATCGAGCCGCGATAGCGCGCCGCAAGTTCCCTCCGCGCCAGAGCCGCGACGAGATTCAGACGGCGCGGCAACTCCATTAGCGGCCGCCACACCGCGCGCCGCCCCCTTTCGACTGCCACCATATTCGACATTCTCTCACGAAACGAGTTATTTTCATCCGCATGAACGGCGCAACCGAGTTGCATGTAGAAGGAATTTCAAAGCAGTACCGCATCTACAATCGTCCGAGCGACCGCCTCGTCGAACTCGTGACGCGCGGACACGCGCGCCGTCACCGCGAATTCTGGGCGCTTCGAGACGTAAGCTTCACGCTCGAACCCGGCACCACGACTGGCATCATCGGCCCGAACGGTTGCGGCAAATCAACTCTCCTTCAGATCATCGCGGGCACGCTCGAACCAACGACCGGAAGCGTCCGGCGCAATGGTCGCGTCTCCGCGCTTCTCGAACTCGGAGCGGGCTTCAACCCGGAGTTTACCGGGATCGAAAACGTTTTTATGAATGGCGCATTGATGGGTTTTTCTCGGAACGAAATCAGGGAACGCCTGCCGGAGATCGAACGCTTCGCCGAGATCGGCTCTTTCCTCTCGCAGCCCGTTAAAACTTATTCGAGCGGCATGTATGTGCGCCTCGCGTTTGCGATTGCGGTGAGCGCCGATCCGCAAATTCTGATTATTGACGAAGCCTTAGCCGTCGGCGACACCGTGTTTCAGCATCGCTGTTTGCGTCGCATTAAAGATATGCAGGAGCGGGGCGCGACCGTGCTTTTCGTTTCGCACGATCCGGCGGCCGTCCGTGCGCTCTGTAACCGCGCCATACTCCTTAACGCCGGGCGCGTCATTGCCGATGGCGCGCCGCCCGATGTTTTCAATCGCTACCAGAAGATCATCATGGAACGCGAAGAAGCTTACGAGCGAAAGCAGCAGGGAGACACACCAACGGACACTAAAACAACTCAAGAGGAAACACCACATCTTGAGAAGGCGCCGCTTCAAGCCGCGCGCGCTCCGGTTCGCTACACTTACCGGCATGGCGATGGTTCGGCCGAGATCGTCAGCGCGGAACTGCTCGATCATGAGAATCGCTTCGTCGAAATTGTTGAGACGGGGACGCCGCTCGTCTTGCGCATGTGTGTGCGCTTCCACAAAGGCATTGACGCGCCGGTCGTCGGTTTTCTCATTCGCAATCGTCACGGCATCCACGCTTACGGCGCAAACACCGAACAGCAAGAGTTAAATCTCGGCTTTGTGCGGCAAGGCGAAGTTATTGAAATCGTTTTCGCGTTTGATTGCTGGCTCGGCGTTGATTCCTATTCGATCTCGCTAGCAGTTCACAGCAGCGTGATCTACGACGAAGGCGCGGGATACGATTGGCTTGACGGCGCGCTCTTTTTTCGCGTCACGGGCATCGTTGAGGGAATCGCCAACTTACACGCCTGCGTCACTGCACAGTCGCTCGACGCGGAAAGCGTCGGGGCACAACCTGAAACGCGCGAGGATGTTTTCATCAGGTGAGAGAGTCACACAATTTCGAGCCGAGAATTTTAGAGTTGCAGGAAACGAAAAATTACCTGCGCAGCTTTAACTTCTTCAGGAAGTATGTTCTCAACGAATGGGAGGACGCCTTTTATGTTGACGCCCACGCGCGAAGGTATATCGAGACGTTAAAGCTTCTGCCCGCGCTCCAGCCAACCTCGCGCGTCCTCGAACTCGGCGCGATTCCCTATCACATGACGATCTTGCTCACTAAACATCTCAACTATAAAGTTGACACGATCAACTTTTACGAAGTCGAGAGCGCCGCCGTGCCGCGTCACAGAATAGAAAGTTCGCTCTATCAAGAAAGTTACGAGTTCGAGAACCGCGCCGTTAACGTCGAGCGCGATCCTTTTCCATTCGACGACGCGAGTTTTGATGCGGTACTGTGCTGCGAGATTCTCGAACACCTGCTGCTCAATCCGAGTCAGATGCTCTACGAAACGCATCGCGTCTTGCGACCGGGCGGCTTTTTGCTAATCACAACGCCAAACGTTCTACAGTGGAAAAACGTTTTCGCTTTGCTCAAAGGTCAAAACATCTATGACCACTATCGCGGCAACGGCATGTACGGGCGTCACAATCGTGAATATTCAGTTGAAGAGCTGAAAGATTTGCTAATTGCCAACAACTTCGCTCCCGAACAAATCGTGACACGCAACGTCTATGGCGCGGAGTTAATCAACCGCGTTCCTTTCGGTTTCTCAAACCGCCGCGATAACATCTTCGCGCTCGCCAGGGCAACGGATGAGGCGCGCATGGCTTACCCGCCGCGACTCTTCTTCTCAATGGAGCAGCACCGGAACGTGGTGCGCCCTGAGATTACGATGGGCATCAATGAAACGGGGCAGCTCGGACGTGGATGGCATGAGTTTGAACAAAGTTCGGTAGGCTTTCGTTGGACGCGCCAGCGCGCCGAATTTTTCCTTAAGAAGGCGAATGCGCAATTGATCAAGTTGAATTTGTGTTGCAGCCACCCGGACGCGGCGGACTCACCGGTCGAACTAAATTTGACAGTCAACAATTGCAAACTTGAAAAGGTCTGTCTCGCTGATCATAATTGGCATGAGGCGGCATTTCATTTAAGGGAACCAGAAAAGGATTCGACGCTTCGTTGCCAGCTTGATGTTTCGCGCACATGGGTGCCGCGCGAGCAGATTTCATCCGACGACGAGCGCGACTTGGGAGTAGCCGTCAACCGCGCGTGGGCGGAATAACAGTGTATCAAGCCGCAGTGAAACGGGGCGAAAGGTAAATTCGTGTCTAACAACGAAGTAACGGCAGTTTTGCAAGAGATACGGGCGCGCGTGCGCTCTGAAGCGCGCACTTCTACTTCGACGCCGCTCGCAGTTGAAGATTATGACTCTGCGGCTGAAGGCGAAGCCTCTACGCTCGCGCGTCTTGAAACGAATCTTGTCGTTACTGCGCGCGCGTGGGACAAACTGCCGCCGCTCATCAGCTATCGTAACGGTTTCTTGAGGCGGCTCGAACTATGGTTCAAGCGGCAGTTTAAGCGTGCCACTCGTTGGTACACATGGGAACAATTAAATTTTAACGCGGCCACAAACGCCGCGTTGCGCGAAGCTTTAGCTTGTCTCCGCGCACAAGGGGCGCAACTGACGGCGATAAAAGAGGAACATGAAGAGCAGTTGCTGGAGATGCAACAAGAATATGAAACGCAGATGATAAGGCTCAGAGAAGAGATTGCGCTTCTCGCTTCAAGCGCCTTTGTCGAAGAGGAGATCAGGCAACTTCAATTCCAAATGCGTGAACTAAACGAACGCGTGTTAGATGAGCAGCGCGTCTGCTTTAAACAATTCAATCTTGAAACGAGCGAATCGTTCGCCCTGTCGGATCGCGCGCATCGCCACACTCGGACGCGCCTCGACGATCTCGCCCGTCAAATTGAAGAACTGCGCCGCAGCACCGCCGAACGCGGGCAACCGCCTACAACGGCGCAAGCGAACAGCACTGGCCGCGTTTCATAATTCGCAAAAGCCGTCCGCAGCAATTACGCAAAACTCAGTGAGCCTTATGCCATCTGCATCACACGCTGCGCCGGAACTTGGACGCCCGACAGAATCAAGCAAATCACACCTCGCTGACTTCAACGTGGCAACTGACGGCCGTTATTTTTCCGCCTTAGCGCGATTCGACATAAACTTCGCGTCGCTAATGTGGATTTACGACAATGTGCGACTCAACTCTTCCGTGCTTGACATCGGCTGCGCCGACGAAATGCTCGGCATACTCAAACGCAAGAACGCGCAGCTCACAGGGCTAACCGCAACTACGCAGCGAGCACGCGCGGCGCGCGCCAATGGATACGACGCGGCGTGTGCGTCGCACCCGTCGCAACTCCCCTTCCCCGAAGCGAGCTTTGATCACGTTGTGAGCTTCGAGCTGTTCAACCGATTTACAAGCGAAGAATTGAAAATCATTCTCCTTGAAATTAAGCGTGTGTTGCGACGCGGCGGCACGGCGCTGCTCGGCATCTCGCATCCCGCCGCCCTTGCGCGCGGAAATGAGAATGACTTTCAAGCTTCGCCAAGCGGAAGCTCGGAGTTTGAGAAGGTGAATCTGCAAGAACAGCAACTGGCTCTTCTCCACTCACATTTCGCTTACGTCACGATGCGCGCCCGCGATGCGCTCTGCCTGAGCAGCGCAGAGTTCCTACGCGAAGCCGATAAGTTGCGATTTCCGGTTGAGAAAGATTTTCTCGACTATCTGCGCGGCTTGTCGTTTCGTGAGCGGCGGGCGTTTGATATGGCGATGGGTCACGTTTACGACAAGCTCAGCCGACTCGAAATAGAAACGCCGGAGAATGATTTTGAAATTTTTATACAAGCTTCCGATCAACCCTTTGATTCCCTTGGCGACGAAAGCCGGGGGCGCGCGTGGTTGCTTAAGCCTGTGCCCGCATTTGAGAGAAGTTCCGTGCGTCTTGATGAAGCGGCGGCATTCGATGAAGGCTGGCACGAGCAGCGGGATTTACCTCCGCGCGCGCATTTGATGAGCGAACGCGGTCGCGTGCGTTTCGCCGCCCGCCCTGCGC
>JACDAW010000259.1 GCA_013695245.1 Pyrinomonadaceae bacterium
GTAGTAACGCCCGCACGGAGGTTTCGGGTTTTTGCTACGGCTTATTTAATAACGAGGAAATCAAATTTCCTTTAACCGCTTGAAAGGAGCGTTAAATCATTATGGCTATTGTGAGCACAATGCCGAAAAAGGGCGAGGCTGCGAAGGTCTATGACATCCCCGATGCCGAACTTTCAAAATTTAAGGAAGTTCAAGCGACGAAGGGCACGTATGACGAAGCTCAGTCGAAGATTCAAGGTGCGCAAGAGATCGGCGGCGCGGGCGCAGTTGACCTCGACAAAATGGATGTGCAGGCTTACAGCGACATCTGTATTTGTTACTTCACCTACGGCGGTCAGGTTTACTACAAGTATATCTACTGCTGGCAAGATTGCCCGTAATCGGCGGAGACGGTTCGAGAGCGCGCGCACAGCAGTCGCGGCGCGCTCAACCGATGCGAAAGTGATTGACTGCCGACGAGGGCGGTGGCAGATGAGAAACGCAATGTAAAGCCCCCTTCTCAGTTGCCGCCGCTCTCTTTAGAAAGATGACAATCAACATTCTATTTGGAGGATGAAAAGATCATGGCTATTGTCACTACAATGCCGAGCAAAGGCGGAACCGCCAAAGTTTATGATGTTCCCGATGCCGAACTTTCAAAATACACGGAAGTTGAGGCGACGAAAGCGACATACGACGAAGGTCAATCCCAGATTCAGGGCGCCGAAGAGCTTGGCGGAGCGTTAGACCTTGATAAGATGGACGTGCAGGCCTACAGCGACATCTGCATCTGCTACTTCCGCTGGGGTCGCCGCGTGTATTACAAATACATCTATTGCTGGCAGTCCTGCCCGTAATCGGTGTGCTCAAAACGGAGTTGATTTAAACCTCCGGGGCGGTTGCCACTGCAAGTCTTCGCGGACAAGTGATAGCCTCCTTAAAGGTAAGGATAGCGACAGAGAAGCGAACTAAGCGCAAGCTGCAAGCTTCTCTGTCGTTGCTCCATTTATGCGAAAGCTATTTTCAACAGTTACCTGACTGTTATATATTCATCCAACGCAATCGCGTCCCACTTTCGTTAGGTAATTTAAAACAAGTCAGAAAGGCGTTAGATATGTCGCAATCCCCGCCGCCCTCTGCTCCCTCCGGGATGCCGCTCGGAGCTAAACCGATGAAACCGGGCACTATGCCTGCCCCTGCCGGAAACGGCGCGCCGATGCCTGCTGCTGGTGGCGCTTCTCCCGCGCCTGCTGGCGGCATGAAGCCGATGCCCGCCGGGATGATGCCGGGCATGAAGGGAATGTCAATGGGACAGATGAGCGCGCGACCCTACATCGGACGCGCTCTTAAACTTCTCGGCAAACACAAAACCGTCGTCATCGTCTCGACTCTTTTCACGCTCGTCGGCGCGCTGATGCCTTTCCTCGTTAGCGCCTCGTTCGGGCCGCTGATTCAAATTCTTGGCCGCGCCTCTGCGAACGGCGACCTGAGCGGCGTGTGGACGCTCACGGGTTCGCTCTACAGCAAAGCGGGCGCGGCAGAAGCGGGCGGGCTTACCGGATGGATGGCCACGCCGCTCACCTTCACAACCATCTTCATCGTCTGGGGTGTCTCCTCAGTCGTCGCTGTGCTAATCCGCTTCGTGCAACAGTGGATGACGACGAACATGGAACAAAAGCTTGTCAGCGAAATCCAGCAGGAAGTTTATGACCACACGCAAACGCTTTCGCTCGACTTCTTTACTTCCGGCCAGACCGGCGCGCTCATGCAGCGCGTCCTTTCGGAATCGCAAGGCGTCCAACGCTTGCTCACAGGTGTTCTCTTAACGCCTCTGCTTGATGTCATAGTTCTATTTATCGCGCTCGCTTACCTCATCGGTTTGAGTTGGCAGATGACGATTGTCGCCTTCGCTCTGGGGCCGCTCGCCTTCCTGCTCTTCCGCTTCACGATGACGAAGTTGCAGCACGCGGCGGGCGACATGGCGATTACCTCCCGCGACTTGAGCGCAGAATTAAACGAATCAATCGCTGGCATCGCCGACATTCAGGTTTTCAACGCGCAGGCGCGCCGCAGCCAGCGCTTCGGAACAGTCGCGCGCGCCGCCACGAGCGCCACCGCGCGCATGTTCGCGTGGATGCACCTCAGCAACACCGCTTCGCAAATCTATGTTGCGCTAAGCACGGCCGTCGTGCTCCTCGTAGGAATACGTTTCGGCACAGCGTTCGGCTTAACGCTCGCAAGTCTTATTGTCTTCGTCGGTTTCGTCCCCGCGATGTTCGCGCCCGTGCAAAGAGTGCTTACGTCTTATACAACCTACAAATCGCTTGTGCCGAACGTCGTTGCGACCTACGAACTGCTCGACACGAAGCCGACGGTTTTAGAAAAACCCGGCGCGAAAGATTTAGGTGAGGTTCACGGTCACGTTAAATTCGATAACGTCGTCTTCGGCTACACACCTGTGCAGCGCGTCTTGAACGGCATCTCTTTTAACATCCGCGAAGGCGAAACCGTTTCCTTCGTCGGCCCTATCGGCTGCGGCAAGTCAACGATCATGAATCTCTTGCTGCGCTTCCTTGAGCCGCAGTCGGGGCGCATCACCATCGAAGACAAAGACACTTCGGAAGTCACACTCAACAGCCTGCGCAATCAAGTTTCAAAACTCTCACAGTTCCCGTTCTTCTTGAAAGACACGATCCGCGAAAACGTCCGGCTTGGCAAAGAGAACGCAACCGACAACGAGATCGAAGAAGCGTGCCGCTTAGCGCACATTCATGACGTGATCGTTGACCCGGACAGGATGCCGCAAGGATACGACACGGTAGTTGACGTGCAAGTGCCTTCCGGCGGGCAGAAGCGTTTGATCGCGCTCGCGCGCTGCCTGATACGCAAACCTGAAGTCCTGCTGCTGGACGAACCGACGGAGAATTTAGACGCCGATCAGCGTAATCGTCTCACGCAAGTCATACGCGAATACGCGCAAGGCGAAGACAGACGCACGTGTCTTGTGATCAGCCACGACTTGAACTTTGTCGCCGCCGTCTCCGACCGCATCATCGTCCTCAAAGATGGCAAAGTTGTTGACGAAGGCACACACGATGAACTTGTGCAGCGCGAAGGTCTTTACAAAACGCTTTACGAGATGAAGAACATCGATCCGGCGCTCCTTCGCACGCGCGGCGGCGGGGCGGGAGGGGATGATGGACTTCCGCCCGGCGCGATGCCCGCAGGCGCAATGGGCATGGGCGTTCCCCTTTAAGAATTTACAGCAAAAGAAAATCGGAGCGACGAGATTCAAACTCAAACGTCGCTCCGATTTTCTTTGGAATATTTTTGCGTTCACTTCGCTCAAGCGTTATCCCGAAAAACTTGAACGATGCGGAAGCCGCTTTATTCTTTCGTCACCGCTTCGCCCTCGCCTTCTTTCATTCGCTCTTGATTGCGCTGCGCGATGGCGTAAAGAATAGTTTTAATTTGAAACGGCGTGAGATCAGGATGAGCTTCTTTCATCAACGCGATGACGCCGACGATGTAGGGACACGCGAAGCTGTTGCCCGTCATGAGGCGATAGCCGCCGCCCGGCCACGTCGTGCGCACTTGCACGCCGGGCGCGACGAGTTCAATTACTTCGCCGTAACGGTAGCCGAAATTAAACGGATCGTCGCCCGCGCGTTTGACGACCGAGACGAGAGACGATGAAAAGACGGACGGGAAACTCGTCTGCGGCAAATTGTTGGCGGCCGCGACGACGATGCAGCCCGTTTGGTAGGCGCGGTCAAGGAGATCGTGGAGCGGCCCGAAGAAGTCGCGCTTCGTCGTGCCGAGCGAGAGATTGATCACCTGCATCTTCTGCCCAATCGCCCACTCTAAGCCGCCTAAGAAAAGTTCGCCCGAACCGGAGTTGGCGGGGCCTAAAACCTTTACGCTGTAAAGATCAACATCGGGCGCAACTTCTGTGATGATTCCGGCGCAAGCCGTTCCGTGTCCCGCCGCGTCGCCGGCCGTCGAAGGTCGCGCGCCGACGCGCCCGTCTTGCGCATAGATTTCAACCGACTCTTTAACCTTTCCCTTCAGCGCCGGATGCTCCGTGTCAATACCGCTATCAACGACCGCGACCCTCACGCCGCGCCCCGTGCAGTTCTGCCACATCACGTCCGGCGTGATCGCTTCCCATAAATTCGGCATTGCCCCGCGCCCCTGTTCCACCGCGCTCATACTTTTACTCGTCTCCTACATCAATCCGAAATAACTTCCGCCGTCGCCACCGCCCGTCGCTACACGCTTCTCCGAGAAACGCTCCAGAGCTTCGAGCACTTCACGACACAGTTGGCGCTCCGCATCGCCACGACTCGCAATCTCGCGCAACGCCACCGCCATCCCCAACATGTCCCGATGCTCCGGCGCAGCGCGCACACTTTGCAGCCATTTCTGCACCGGGCTGTTCTTCCTTCGCCCCTTCGCCGCGCCGCCGCTTGCCGCCGCCATCAATGATTCAGCATCCATCGCACGTTGAAACAAACTTTCGACAAGGCCGGAAGTTTCGTGCGCATCAACGAGTGTGGCAATCGCGTCGGCGAAGTACGCCGCCTTGTCCATTTCCTCCGGTGTAAACGGCTCGTAAGGCGGCTCGCCCTCGCGGTTGACGAACTGCAACACACCGACCACTTCGTCGCCCGCGCGCAAAGGTGTTGTCAGAAGCGTTTCAGTTTTATACCCGGTCGAGCGATCCACTTCGGCGTAAAAGGATTGCTCCTGCGCGACATCGGAGACGGCCATTGGCTGCCCGCTCGCAAAAACAAATCCAGCGATACCCTTACCCGGCGGGATCGTTATCCCCATCAACTTGTCTGCCACCTGCCCGATGGCAATCAAGAATTTCAATCCGCCCTCGTCGCCCTCGCGCACAATAACCGACGCTTCGTCGCAACCGACCGAACTCGCGGCCAAGCGCAAAAGGTTTTCAAGCGATTTTTTAAGCGGCGAGGTCATTGAAGTGGCCACGTCCACAGCGCTAATCGCCGCGCGCAGTTGCGCTTCAAAATCGCCGTTGCTGTTTTTCGCGTTCTTTTTCTTGCCGCGCCCGCTCGCCGCATCCTTATCGTTTTTCTTTGCCATAATGCCTCAAGGGAATTTGAAATGAAGTTTACTTACTCGCGGCCAAAAGCTTTAGCGAGGAACTGCGTTTTTATTTAAACTCATGCCGCAAAAGAGCCGTCATTATACAGATTCGGCCGCAGTTCTGCACAAGTTAATTTACTTTGAACTTTTAGTTAGCAACTTACCCTACCCGTCTTCGGCGGCGCGGGTCGCTTGCGATGAACAAAGACGAGTTCATCGCAAGCGCGTCTCACGCCGTGTCGCCACGCTTTAATACATGCCGCTCGAACGCCGCATACGTCCACGGCATCTGCTCTTTGAAAATGCGATTCATCGCTTCGGCGTAATCCCTGATCTCGCTCTGCGCCCC
>JACDAW010000281.1 GCA_013695245.1 Pyrinomonadaceae bacterium
CTGCTGGTATTTATTTCGCTCTTCGTCGGCCCTGCGGCAACAGGCGCGGGATTTTTCGGGCGACCGCAATTAACGCTCTTCTTCAGTCTCTTCGAGGTGATTACGCTCGGCTTAAGCGTCATCATTGCCGCCTTCATCTCTCTAGACGGCGAATCGAATTGGCTTGAAGGCGCAATGCTTCTCGCGGTTTACATAATCGCCGCGCTCGGTTTTTTCTACCTGTAGAACAAACAACGGGTGCTGCTTACGCGAAGAGAGCCACGCTTTGATGAAAGCGCGGCTCTTCGTTTTTTGTTTTGCTTAACGCGAACTATCTTTTCATATTCTCTTTGTTTGTGTCCGCAACAGCTTTTAAGGCTTGAAAAGTCGGTGGCCAGAGACCGACGAAGATTGCGGCCATTTTTTTGCCGGAAAAGAAGAGCGCGAGCGAGCCGCCGATTGAGGCGAGTGTCAGGATGTGGAAGAGGCTGACGCCCGTCGCATCCTTCGTCGAGCCGTCAACGGTGCGCAGCGTTGATTCCACCATGTCAGTTGATTCGCCCGTCATGGTCGCACCGCTCGTGCGTGTTGCAGTAGTTGTTGTTGCCATTTTGTTCGTCTCCTTCTTGTTGTGTATAAGTTCAGCTTCTCAAATATTCTTCATCATCGAAGCGCGATTTCCATGCGGTGATGCTTAAGAGCACCGCCACACTCGCCCCGGCGATTATCCAACCCCTTGTTTTCGACGCAAACTTTCGATTCGCTGCCGTCTGCGCCGCACTGTTTCCGTCCGCCGCCCGCGCAGGCGCGCCTTGTTCTCTTACCTCTTCGTTCATCTAATCATCATCTTCTTTCGTCGCGCTCTCACACCACTTGCGCGTAATCGCATGACGATAATCGAACATGCGGCGCAAACGCGGAACGATAAGAAGCGGAGCAGCAAATTTGCCTAAAAGCAAAAATGGCGGCTCGTATTCGATTTCGTCACGCAAAATGCTTCCTTCGGCGTGCGGCTCAATTACATGACGATGCCGCCAACTGCGAAACGGCCCTTCAATTTGCACGTCTTCAAACATGCGCGGCGGCTCATACCGGGTGTGTTTTGCCATCCATGTGACCGGAAACAAACCGAGTATGCGCGTTTCGATGAGGGCTGTCGAACCTACATGCAAATTTGCAGCCGCCTTAACGACACGCGCGTTTTCCCAAGGCGGAGTTAGACGCTCTAACGCATCGGGGAGTTCATGAAACGCAAACACACGCTTCGGCGCGGCGCGTATCAAGCTTTCTTTCGCAAATATCATTGCGAACAACTGTCACGAAGCAGTGTCAGAAAATGAACGTAAATTTTAGCGAACGTATTATGTTTCGTCCGAATCAGATTTCGCTATGCTCTTCGCCGTTGTAGCGCAATACGCTCGGCTCGGCATCAACAACTGTCTCAAGATGCACGGGACGACCCCATAAAGCGTAAACGTGTTCGAGCACTTTGCGCGCATAACGCTCGTCGAGTTCTGCGCCTTCGTACATGTGTTTAAGATACAGCTCGCGGTTGCGGTTGTAATCTCCGTCGGCGACGACGATATAAGGGAATCCGAAGTTTGTCATGTTCGCAACTAACTGATCGCGCACGCGCTCCCAACGCTTCTCTGTGATCTGCCATTCCTCTTCATCAACCAACTCAAAGACGAACAGATCAAGCTCTTCACACAAATCTTCCGTTAGGTAATTGCGCAAGAAAGAGACATCATTATCCAATTCGCGCACCTCGAACATTTTCTCGCGTCCCTTATCCGGCGCTCTGCCGAATTTTTCCTGCTCATCCTTTGTCGGCTTATCCCAACGCCGCTCGATGTCTTCAAAGATTTTGTAGCCGAGATAATACGGATTAAGTTGACCTTTATGCGGCGAGACAACGCCGGAATGAAGGTCTGCAAATTCGACCAACTCCGTGTCCGGCAGATCAAGCTCGCGCATGATGCGCGCGTGCCAGAATGAATTATGGTTGACGAATCCGTTGGCGACGTATGCGTGCTTAATGTCAACCGTGATGTCGTAAACATCGGCACAACCGTGCTCGATGGAAACGACTTCATCGGTCGTATCTTCCTTCTTGAACCATCGGTGGCTTTCAACATACTGCCTCAGAGCTTTTTGCTTTCTTTCGAGACCGAATCCGATCTCCTCTAAGAAAAGCGCCGCAGATGAGCTAGTGATCTCCAATTGCTTGATGTCACAGAGGTGTTGTCGCTGCGTCGAGAGAATGCCGTAGTTGAGTAAAATGATCTGGATGGTGCGGATCAATTCATCGCTTGAGGAGGAAAGTCGAACGCCCTCTTTCCCGGCGTAGGCATCGGCATCGAAGTAACCGCGCAGAAATGCGGAAATGATATTTTTCGGCGAGCGCAGGATTAGCGAAGGAATTTTTTTGCTGCGGGCTTTATCAAAAATATTGATCTCAACTGATTCAAGCCACTGCCAAATTTCCCTTGAATGAACAATTACACGCCAACGCCGATAATTGTCGCTTGTATCCATTTTGACTTTGGCTTCTAAGCCAAAAGACGAAGCGAAAATTTCAATCAATTTATCTTTAATTTCGTTGTCGCCAGTAGTTAGCCCAATGCCGGATTTAGTGCGGTTTCCATCGCCGATAAAATAGCCAAGAAACCAAGCTATTTCCTCGGTTAATAATTTAGGTATATTTAATAGTTTGCGGGTAGTCTGAATTTTAAGTTTTGCATTGGCTTCATAATTCATTGTCGCTAGAGCTTGTTCGATAACGTCTCCGTTTTTTGTCGGACAACCGTTGCGATGTCTGATCACAGTCCATAACGAAACGCTGGAAAGTTCGGCAATATCTTTCAACGAAACGCTTGGTTGTGAAGCTACAAAATTAAAAGCAGGGGTTTCTGTCGCCCAAACATTTGTGTCGTGGGCGAGCGAAACTTTGTCGTCAATTTTTACGTCGCGCAAATATGCCCAATTGCCATTGGCAAGTTGAACGCGATGTTTTAATGCGCCTTCGATTTCAAAACCGCGTCGCGTCCTGATCCGAATTGTCGGCACGTTTTCTTCTTTGTGAAAATCCGTTATCCAATCCAACTCATTTTTGCCGCCGCTCGCAACGCGGATTTTTTTACGATCTTTGTATAACTCGCCGAACCGAACAAATCCTTTCTCTGTTGCTAACAGAGAACTTGAAACCGCGCACGCCCAGCCCTCATTCATCGTCTTGGTCTGCATCTGCGGTACGAAGTATTCCATCTCCTCGCGGATCATCGCCATCGCATCGCGCTGCCAATCAGCGAGCGCGGGCGAGTTGCGCATGATGTAATAAATGAGGTCTTTTTCAGGAAACATCAAGTCGTTTTCCGCTTCTTTGTCTTCAACAGGGAGCGCCGTCTTTTCGCCAAGATTCCACAGATCATCGTAGCGACCTTCTTTACGATTCGCCTTATCGCTCTCGATCCCGGCGCGGGTTCGCGTTTCACGCTTGATGAAGAAGTTCGGATCAATATGCTCTTCAATCGAGAGCACGGCGTCGAGGAAATTCTCGACCGTCTTGCGCCCGTACCTGAATTCATACTCCGCCATCCGCCCCGCATGACTTGAGACGGATTCAACCATACGGCGGTTCGTTTTCGAGAAATAGATGTTGTGCTTAAAGAAATCAACGTGACCGAGCACGTGCGCCATCACCATCTTGTTCTGGATCGGCGAGTTTGTCTCCATTAGAAAACCGTAAGACGGATTCGTATTGATCACGACTTCGTAAATCTTCGACAGACCGAAGTCGTACATCGTTTTCATCCGGTGGTAAGCCTTGCCGAACGTCCAATGCGAATAGCGACCGGGCAGCGCGTATGATCCGATCTCATACATCACGCTCGCGGGCACAACTTCAAACTTCGTCGGGTAAGGATCAAGCCCGAAGCCGCGCGCCACTTCCCAGATTTGTTCGAGAGCCTTTTCGAGGTCTTTCAATTCACGGTCTTGCATTAGCTACTCTTCAACGAGAAATTATAGGTACGTCAGTATTGATGAACAGGCACAAGATCAATGTAATCCTCTAAGGTATCTCCTCTGAAATGCACAAAACGCTCAAGCTCGCCACGCCCGCTTGTACCTACCTCCCAATCGTATCTGAATGGAATGGCAACATCCCAACCTTCTTCAAAATATTTTAGAGGTACATTAAGAGGCTGTTTCAAAACCTCGCAT
>JACDAW010000282.1 GCA_013695245.1 Pyrinomonadaceae bacterium
GGGAAAGCCATCAAGCGAACGTGTGGTTTGCAAATGCAACAGTGCTTCGTGAATGTCTATTCCGTTTGGATTATAAATGCCGCCGCGAATATCCGAGAGGGCGACCACTTTATAACCTGCTTCATGCAAAAGCCGCGCGCCGATGCCGCCAACGTTGCCCGCTCCCTGCACGACGACACGCGTTGCGGGCGGCGTCATCTTGAATCTTTTGATTGCTTCGTTAATCACGAACAAAAGGCCGCGCCCTGTGGCTTCGCGCCTTCCCGCAGAGCCGCCAAGGTCAATCGGCTTGCCTGTTACCACAGCAGTCACAGTGTGGCGCGCGTGCATCGAATAAGTATCCATGATCCACGCCATCGTTTGCTCGTTGGTGTTCATATCGGGCGCGGGAACATCCTTTTCCGGCCCGATGAAGTCGAGCAACTCTGAGGCATAGCGACGCGTTAGACGCTCCAATTCGCCGAGCGACATTTGCGACGGGTCACAAATCACGCCGCCCTTTGCGCCGCCGAACGGCACATTGACGACTGCACATTTCCACGTCATCCATGCCGCGAGCGCTTTGACTTCATCAATCGTCACGTCGGGCGAATAACGTATGCCGCCCTTGGCTGGCCCGCGCGCGAAATTGTGCTGCACGCGATAGCCTTCAAACACCTCCATCCGCCCCGAATCCATGCGCACGGGAATGTAAACTTTAAGCTCACGGTTTGGCACGCGCATCACGGCATAGAGATCAGGATCGAGATCGAGCAACTGCGCCGCCCGATCAAAGCGCGCCATCATTGATTCAAACGGGTTCTCTTCCTTGATCTCCCGCGCGTCGTCCACCATCGGATTAGCCATAAGTCATCTCCAGAAACGAAGTCAGGAGTCAGAAGTCAGAATGTAAAAACAAATTGCTTTTATTCTCTCTCCTGACTCCTGACTTCTGTCTCCCTATTTTTCAAAATCTCATTCATCGCGCCCGTGCGATAGCCGTGCAAGTCAAGCGTGACGTAGCGAAAGCCGAGCGAGCGAAAACGATGCGCGAGTTCGTCCGTCACTTCGCGGTCGAGCGCATTGTTCAGTTCATCCGGCGCGATCTCCAGACGCACCAGTTCGTCGTGATGCCGCACGCGAAATTCGCGGAACCCTAGCGCGCGCATAATCTCTTCGCCCTGCTCGACCGTGCGCAATCGCTCGATAGTGACCGGAGTGCCATAAGCGATGCGCGACGAAAGGCACGGGCTTGAGGGCTTGTCCCACGTTGGCAGTCCGTGACGAAGACTCATCTCGCGCACTTCTCTTTTGCTCATCTCAACTTCCACGAGCGGGCTGCGCACGCCGTGCTCCGCCGCGGCGCGTCGGCCGGGACGATGGTCGCCGAGATCATCTGTGGTCGAGCCGTCAATTATAAAATTTATGTTTCGACTTTGCGCGAGTAGGGCGAGTTTGGCGTAAAGCTCGTCTTTACAAAAATAGCAACGGTTCGGCGCATTAACCTGATAACGCGGATCGCTTACTTCCTCGGTGCGAATGATTTCATGATGAAAACCAAAGCGGGCGGACAAAGCTTCGCTCTCCGCGCGTTCGCGCGCCGCCAAACTCGGTGATTCGCCCGTCACACACAAAGCCTCTGCGCTCAACTCCTGTGTCGCTATGAGAGCAACGTAAGAACTATCAACGCCGCCGGAGAAGGCGACAAGCGCCGATCCCATTTCGCGTAGCACGCGGCGCAACTCGTGCTCCTTCCGCAACGCCTGCGCAGAAACGTCAGCGTGTTCGTCGGCAACGGCGACGGTCGGAGGTAAAGTCTCTTCAAGCAATGGAGCGTTCACAAGTTTTACGGCGGCGCTTTTGTGATCAACCGGCGCGCATCTCAAGCGTAAGCTTCTTAATCGTATCGGGATAAAATTATGTTTCGTTGAAGCCAGCGCGTATGTTATCCCAGCCTCCGTCACGGCGCAACCCTCTTATCCAACTTATCCCTAACGCACTAGCGAGCGCGTGGACGCCGCAAAAAGCGCGTGCTATGATTTGATTTTAAGGTTGCGGCTTCTTTCATTCGTCGTTAAAAGCCGGAGCCTTCTTTCCGCAGTATCAAGGTATTACATGCTGAGGCGTTTTCACACCCGCACCTTCTGCTTAGCTTTCGCTTTGTTGCTCGTGTTGTGTGCAACAGCAACCCGCGCGATGGCACAGAGCGCGACGACGAGCAGCAACGGCGACGATGAAGAAGCCGCCACAAAACTCTTCGAGCGCGGGCAAGACGCACACGCGCGCGGGCAACTCGCCGAAGCACTCAAACTTTACGAAGAAGCCATTAAACTCACTCCCGAATTTCCCGAAGCCGAATATCAACGCGGCGCGGTTTTAGTTTCACTTAACAGATACGACGAAGCCGAGCGCGCCTACCGCCGCGCCATCGAACTTCGCGCGGATTGGGCGTTGCCGCACGCCGCCTTGAGCGCGTTGCTCTTCCGCACGCTCAACAGTCGTCAGAACGATGGTGTCGTCCGTTTCACTGAAGCGGAAATTTTATCGCAACGCGCGCTCGAACTCGATCCGACAAACTACACAGCCCTGACGATCTTGGCTGATCTGCGCTCTCTTAAGGGGAAGCAGCGCGAAGCGTTAGAGCTTTTGCGGCGCGCGACCGCCAACAGCCGCGCTTCGGCTTCAGTGTGGGCGGCGCGCGCGAAAGCCGAGCGCTTATCCGGCGATACAACGGCCGCGGCCATGAGCCTCGAACGTGCCCACAGCCTTGAACCGCAAAACTTGCTTGCACAACTTGAGCGCGCTGAGCTTCGCCTTGCCGCCAATGACCGCGAAGGAGCGGCGGAAGCGGCGCGAACGGCAGAGCAAATTTCATCCGTAGCCCCATCAGCGGAATTTGGCGGCAAGGATTTGCTGAACTATTTATTTAACTTCTATTGGCGCGTGGGGAAGAAGGAAGACGCGCTGCGCATTTTCGACAGGTTTGACGAAGCAACGAAGAATTCGCCGGAGATGATCTTGGCTCGTAGCGAACTCACCGGCACAGTTGACGCGAACGTCATTCGCACTCTGGAGCAACTCAGTAAACGCAATCCGCCGAACGCTTCAATCTTTTCGCGGCTCGGCGCGGCTTATCGCACAACCGATCCCGCGCGCTCATTAGATTACTACCGTCGCGCCGCCGAACTCGAACCCGCAAACGTTGATTACGCCACCGGCTATGCGTCCGCGCTCGTCCAAGCGCGTCGTTTCCCCGAAGCGGTTGTCGTCCTGCGTCGCATCCTCGCCGTCGCGCCTGATACTTACGCAGCGCACGCCAACCTCGCCGCCGCGCTCGACGAATTAAAAAGTTACGCGGAGGCGATTGTCGAGTATAATTGGCTCACACGTGCGCGCCCCGAATTAGCGATTACTTATTACTTCATCGGGCGCGATCACGATCTACTTGAAGAATACCGCGAGGCGCTCGCCGCTTATGAAACGTTTTTGCAACACGCCGACAAAGGCGTCAATGCTTTGGAGATCGACAAAGTGAATCTGCGACTGCCGATCTTGCGCGATCAGATCAAACGCGGGCGGGGGCGCAAGCCGCGCGGCGCGAAACCTTAACCGGGGTTCGAGGTGAACGAGAGATAAACGCTTAAACATCACAGCACGCGAAGGAGGGCACGAAGTTGAAATTACAGTTTTCCTGTCTCATACATTTTTCGCCGACCATAACCGGCGCGCTCCTTTGCGCTTTTCTCTTCCTTGCGTGCGGCGCAGGAGTCGCGCAGGCGCAACAAGTCGTTGTTGACTTGGCCACTGCGCCGCCCCCTCTGCGTTTCATTCCGAACGAAGATCAAACGCAACTCAACGTCGCCCGCGACGGAAAGGCGCGCACGCGCCTGAGCCTCGAACTCTGCGAAGCGCGTCTCTTGCAGGCAGAGAAGTTTACGGGCGAAAAAAAGTTTGAGCGCGCGGCGACCGAACTCGGCATCTATCAAGCTTTAGTCGAAGACAGTTTCCGCTACTTAAACTCTGAAAGCACGGGGAGCAATAAATTCCGCGACCTTTTCAGACGTCTCGAACAAACTTTGCGCTTACAAGATGCGCGAATACAGGCGATGCGCCGTCTCACGCCCGCCATCTTTGGAGTTAACTTGCAAGCCACCTCGGAAGCCTTGCGGCGCGTGCGCACAAACGCCCTCAACGCCTTCTTCGGCGAAGGCACAGTCAACGACTCGCTCGGCGCGCCTGAGGATTTAACCAATACGGATTCACATCATTCGCCAGCCAAGCCTTCACCCGATCAGTCGCCTAAAGACCAATGAGTTTAAAACGTTTTCGCACTTCAAGATTTTTTTGTTTCATCCTCTTGCTCGCCGCACTGCTGCCGCTTGGCTTAATTCAGTCTAGCTTCGTGCAAGTTAGCGCGCAGCAGCGCGATTTCCTGACGGATAAGGAAGCCGACCGCGTGCGTGAGGCGCAAGAGATTGACCGCCGCGTGCTCGTCTTTATTAAAATCATTGAGCGACGAGTTTCCGCCATCACCGATCCTTCAGCCGCCAATTCAAAACAGGCGCTGAAGGATGCCGAAACTTGGGGCGCGCTACGCACCGGCACGCGCGCCGAAATGCTCAGCGACATCGCCAGAACGCTCGACGCCGCGATCACCAACATTGACGAAGCCGCAACCCGCGCCCCGCAAAATCCGCTTGCGGTAAAAGCCTTGCGCAAACTCGCCGAGGCCTCAACTCAACTTCTTTCCACGCTGACCACGATGCGCCCCGCAACCACTGACGAAACGGCGCGCGAAGCGCTCGAACAAGCTCTCGATAACGCCCGCACGATTATTCAAGCCGCAAGTTCTCTCCCCGCCGCTAAATAAATAGCTTACGCAAAGAACAGATCGTGAACCCGAAGCTCAGGTTTAGCGTAAGATATTATTGTGCGCAGAGACTTCGCTTTGAAGGCTGAAAGGATTCTTACTTAAAGATGGACAACAGGTACTACCCCGGCGTGGAAGCGGACGTGCAAGCGTTGACCGCAGAGTTGCGCGAACTTTTCGACGCGGATTCTTACCAAGTGCAAACGATGCAGGTTGCCTCAACGGCCGTTTTGCAAGCGCGCAAGACGGGCACGCTGCGCGAGTTGACCGGACTCTCAACCGCCTTGACGATCAAAGTGACGCCGGAGCACGGCGGCACTCGCGTCGAGATCGGAATGCAGAAATGGTTTGACAAAGCTGCGGTGGCGGCCGTCGCTGTGTTTCTCTCATCCGGCTTGCTGCTCGCCCTGCCCGCGCTCGGCGCTTACTGGCAATATAAAGTAACGGAAAGCGCATGGAAAATAATCGAAGATCACATCGCGCGCAAAGCTGGCGGATATGTTCCTCCCTTACCCGGTCGTTGCGGTACGTGCGGCGCGACCAACACCTCCGGCGCAGACTTCTGCGCGACCTGCGGCGCAAGTTTGCGCCCCGCTTCAGCTTGCGAATCCTGCGGCGCGCCACAACGCGACCCCACCGCTCGCTTCTGCAATCGCTGTGGCAAACCGCTTACTTACAGCGCATAAGCACCGTAAAAGATGCGTGCAAACTTAATGCATTCTATTTACCTGAGGCTCTAGAGTAGCAAAGCTGATCT
>JACDAW010000293.1 GCA_013695245.1 Pyrinomonadaceae bacterium
GAACTATTGATACGCTTGTGCCGCGCCACCCGGCGTGGACGGCCGCCGCCGCGCCTGTTCGCCAATCGCCTAACAGAACGGGCACGCAGTCGGCGGTTTTCGCTCCGAGTAAGATGCTCGGCGTGCAAGTCGTTTGCGCGTCGCAACGCACTTCGTCATCGCGCGCTTCGCTTTCGGATGTTACGCTTCTTACTTCCGCGCCGTGCGTTTGCCAGCTTGTGGCGAGCGCCCAGTTGCCCTCGAATAACGAGAGAAAGCGGCGGCGATTTTCGTAAATGTTTTCGGCCGCATCATCAACAAAGCCCGCGAGGTTAAGCGCGCCGTCGGGCATCGGGCTTGCGCCGCCGAGTCGAGTTGAGAAGGCGTTTGTAAAATCGTCTTGCTCCAGCGCGCGGCACACTAAAGCTAAAACACCCGCGCGCTCACGCCAGTAGAATCCGGCGCGTTCTAATTCATTTTCGGTTTTTTGATCTGTGATCATCTCAATCGGCATTGACATTATCGAAGTCTCTCGCGTGCTAAAAGTTTTGCAGCGCACGCCGCGCTTCATCGAGCGAGTTTTCACGGACGGTGAACGAGCTTACTGCGATGCACGCGGCTCGCTGAAGGTCGCCGCCAAACATTATGCCGCGAGATTCGCCGCAAAAGAAGCCGCGCTTAAAGCTCTCGGCACGGGTTGGCGTGGTGGGCTAAGCTGGCAAGACGTTGAAATCCTTTCAAAAGAGACGGGCGCGCCGAGCATCAATTTTCATAACGTTGCGCGAGAGCTTTTCCGTCAATCCGGCGCAAATCGTGCACACCTCACGCTTTCACATACATCCGAACACGCCATCGCGCAAGTGATACTCGAACAATAACAAATTAGTGTAGCATCAGTTCAAACACAAACAGCGCGTGATTATCAGTAATCACGCGCTGTTGTACATCTCCAGTTACTCACGCTCGCTTTCGCAAGTCGCATCACATGCCTGTGATTATTTATGTTCTTTTGTTTTTAGGGGCTTGTGTTTATCCGCAAATTATTAACAAGCGTTGGGCTTCCATGCTTGCTCTTTTCGATCTGTGTCGCTCCCGAAGCGCGGACATCCGGCGCGCGCGTAGCATCGGGAAGACTGCGCGGCGCAATATATTGACGCGCCGCCGCGCGTCCGCCGTCAGTGTAAATGGTTGTAGCGTTCGCGGAAGTGATTGCTGCATCATAAGATTCCGTATTATCCAGCGAGGCGACGGAAGACGACGGCGAGTTGTGCGTGTAGCAATCGAAAGGAATTAAGCTGGTCACGGCGATGCGCTCGCGGTTCGGGCAATCGGGCGTGGCGCGCATTCCGGTTATCGGGTCAACCTCGACCATATTGATTCCCGCCGGACGCTCGAAAGCTGCGCCGCCGAGTTCCGGTCTTAGTTCGACGGCTTCGCGCATGAATTGCGTCCACACGGGCAAGGCGCTTTCTGCGCCCGTGAGTCCGAGTTGAGCGTTGCTGTCGAATCCAACCCACACGACGCAGACGAGATTCGGCGTGTAGCCAACAAACCAGCCATCGCGTGACGTTCCGGTTTTTCCCGCGACCGCAACGCCCTTGAGGAAACCGCGCGCGGCGCGCGCCGTGCCGTGATCAATAACGGCTTCGAGCATGTCAGTGATCATGTAAGCGGTCGTCGGGCGAATTACCTGCTCACCTGCTATCGTCGCTTGCTTCGTCGCGGACTCTTGAATGAAGCTTGTTCCTTGAGAATCAGACGCTTCGGCAACGACGAAGGGCTTGATGCGGCGACCGCCGTTAGCAAAGGCGGCGTAAGCGGCGGCGATCTCAAGAGGAGTTGTTTCGGTTGTTCCCAACGCGAGCGCAGGATATGGCGCGGGGCGCGGCAGACCGAAGCGTGCCGCCGTGTTTGCTACCGCATCAAGTCCTGTGTTCATCGCAACGTCAACCGTGACGACGTTCAGCGAGCGCACGAGTCCTTCGCGCATCGTTACATCGCGCATCGAATACGAGTTGCCGTAGTTCGCCGGGCGATAGTGGGCGTTGCGGTCGTAAGTGAATTCGCGCGGCGCGTCCTTGTACATCGCAACGGGCGAACTGTTAGCTTCGAGCGCGGTCGCATAGACGAAGGGTTTGAAGACGGAACCGGGTTGGCGACGCGCGTCAGTCGCGCGATTAAGTTGCGATTGGGCGTAGTCGCGTCCACCGACCATCGCCAGCACTTCGCCCGTGCGTGGGTTGAGCGCGACGAGCGCGCCCTGTAATTCGCCGCGATTGTGATAGACGCGACCTAAGCGTTCGAGTTGATTTTTGAGCGCAGCTTCGGCTGACTGCTGCAAATCGAGATCAATCGTTGTGTGGATGCGCAAGTTGCTTTCGTCAACCAGATTTTGTGATTGAAGTTTTGCTTCCGTAGTGCGGTTAACGTAATCAATAAAGTAAGGCGCGATTGCCGCATCAGAAATGTTATGCGGCGCGACAGCGATGAATTCGCGCGCGGCGGCAAGCGCCTCTTCATTCGTAATGTAACCTTCGCGCTGCATCGAATTCAATATGAGATTGCGCCGCGCCTGTGCATCTTCCGGGTGACGGTCGGGGGCGTGGCGTCCCGGACTCTGAATCATACCGGCAATCGTTGCGGCTTCAGCGAGCGATAAATCTTTAAGTTCTTTATCGAAGAACACGCGCGCCGCCTGCGCTACGCCGCGCACGCCGATGGTGCCGCGCGTGCCGAGATAAATTTCGTTACAGTAAAGGGCAAAGATATCTTCTTTAGAAAGACGACGTTCGAGCGCAGTAGCGATCATCGCTTCGGCGAATTTGCGTTTGTAAGTTCGCTCCGGCGAAAGATATGTGTTTTTGACGAGTTGCTGTGTGATGGTTGAGCCGCCCTGCCCCGCTCCTTCGTCGCGCGCGTTGTTCCACAGGGCGCGCAGGATGCCTTGCACGTCAACGCCCCTGTGCTCAAAGAAGCGATGATCTTCAGCGGCCAGAATTGCGCGCGCCAGCACGGGCGGAATGTCTGCATAGGAGAGCGCGGCGCGCGTATCCGTTTTCATTGAAGAATCATTTGTTAACAGTTGCGGTTCGAGCGCATAGGAAGGCAGCGCGTGGTTGTCGTTTGTCGTTAACGAGGCGATGCGATCCTTGTTGAATGTAACGTTCACCGAAGGAGACGAGCCAACGTCGTTCATCTGACGCGGTTGAATGCGAACGCGCTCACCTTCGATGGTAAAACTTCCGTTCCACACGTTGCTCGCTTTGTCTTGAACGTAATCGGATTGGCGCAAAATTTCAACAAGTCGCTCCGGTGAAACTCTCTCACCGACGCGCAACACGCGCGGCGCGGCGTAGATTCCGGCGCGACTCACAAGGTAGCCGGAAGCCAAACGCTGATCGACAAGACGCGCATATTCGCGATAGAAATGAAGCAAGATCGCGGACGATAGAATTGAGATAACAATGCAGCCAAGAATAGTGTAACGAAGGAAAGGAATTACTTTTAAAAAAGGACGCGGAGACGAGACAAACTTTTTTGTTTCATGTTTCGCGGACGCGAAAAGTTGTTTGTTAGTAACGCTGATTTCGCTTGCCACTCGATTCCCCTCCAGTGCCAAATCATTGAGCGCGTCTGACC
>JACDAW010000296.1 GCA_013695245.1 Pyrinomonadaceae bacterium
CGAAACGTATGGCTTTGGTCGCGGCGGTTGCCGTCTTCAAGTGCGGCGCGCGTTTTATCATCGAGAGTGATTTTGATGAATCTGCCCATAATGCAGATAGCTTACTATATTTTTGTCGCAGTACTTATCCGAAGCTGTTTGCGAGTAACAAGGTCATAGTAAACGCCTGATAAAATGCGGCGAGAAGCGAAAAAGAGGTTGCTGCAAAATCGCCAAATAATTTTCGGCCGACGAAAATAGGAGATGTAAGGGTAATGAAAAGAATTAAGCTCGTTGGAATTAGTCTCGCCTTGCTGATTACGAGCCAGATGATGACGACGGATCGCGCAGCCTTCGCGCAAGCTAGCAACTCGCAGAGTCTTTTCCTGCAGCCGAATAGCGCGCCGCAATCCGCTTCCGGCGGACAAACACAGAGCAATAAAACGCCCCATACCTTGACGGGCGCGTGGCAGGGAACGCTTGATGCAGGAGTTAAATTGCGGCTTGTGTTGAAAGTTAAGCAGGCAGCGGACGGATCACTCACGAGCACGCTTGATAGCCTCGATCAAGCCGCGACGAACATGCCGATTGATTCAATTACGCTCGACGGCGTGAAAGTAAGATTCGAGATGAAACGGCTCGGCGCGGTTTACGAAGGCACGTTAAGCGCGGATAAAAACGAGATCGTTGGGGAGTGGAAGCAGGGCACGACGCCGCTGCCGCTCACGTTTAAGCGCACCGATAAGCCGCTTGCCCTTAACCGCCCGCAGGAGCCGAAGAAACCTTATCCTTACACGGAAGAAGAGGTCGTTTACGAAAACAAAAAGGACAACATCAAACTCGCCGGAACGCTCACGCTGCCGCGCTCCGAAAAGCCTGCACCGGCCGTTTTGCTGATCACTGGCTCCGGCGCGCAAGATCGCAACGAAACGATTTTTGGACACAAGCCTTTTCTCGTGTTGGCAGATTATTTGACGCGACATGGGATCGCCGTTTTGCGCGTGGATGATCGCGGAGTCGGGCGTTCGACGGGCAATTTCATGGCGGCGACGAGCGAGGATTTTGTGACAGACGCGGCGGCGGGCGTCGCGTTTCTTAAAACGCGACGCGAGATCAATCCCAAACAGATCGGCCTCATCGGTCACAGCGAAGGCGGCATGATCGCGCCGATGCTCGCCGTTAAATCTTCGGACGTTGCGTTTATCGTGTTGATGTCCGGCCCCGGCATCAATGGCGAAGAGATTATGTACGCCCAAGCCGCGTTGATCCTCAAGGCGAGCGGCGCAAGCGATGAGGCAATTGCTAAAAACCGCGTCGGGCAGGAGCGTTACTTCAACATTCTCAAACAGGAACGCGATAGCGCGATTGCCGCGCGCAGAATCCGCGAAATCTCATCAGAGTTGGAAGCCGGAATGACGGAGGAACAGAAAAAGGCGCTACAAAGTTCCGACGCGCAAACGCAGTTTTATGCTTTCGCCTTGGTTTCGCTACTTTTTGACTTACGATCCGCGACCGACTTTGAAGAAGGTGCAAATCCCGGTGCTCGCCTTGGGCGGCGAACGCGATCTGCAAGTGCCGCCGAAAGAGAATCTCGCGGCCATCGCCGCAGCGTTAAAAGCAGGCGGGAATAAAGACTTCACCACAATCGAATTGCCGCGTCTGAATCATTTGTTTCAGGAAAGCAAGACTGGAAACATTGACGAGTACGGAACGATTGAAGAAACGATTTCCCCGCGCGTGCTTGAGTTGATCTCCAATTGGATTCTCAAGCGGACTTTGCAAAAATAGTTCTAACGCCGAGATTTTATCTGCCATTTTCGGACAGCGTTCAAGCGGCGAAGAATAAAGCGTCACGAAAGGGTAGCTGTCGGGATGGGCGGCGCGCGTGACTTGTTTGGTTATGGAGCGAACATCTCACCTAACACAGATAAAACTTCAATCTGAACTCGCTTGTCAATTCTCCCAAGCTTCTTCGCCAAGCGCGTTTTATCTACGGTGCGAATTTGGTCAAGCACCACTTGTCCGCGCTTTCCTTGAAATTTACACGCTACCCTCGTCGGATAACTTGCGCCTTTCGTCGTCATCGGCGCAACGATTACAGTTTTAATAAAACGGTTCATCTCATCCGGCGAAATAACGAGGCACGGTCTGGCTTTCTGTATTTCGCTGCCGACAGTCGGGTCAAGATTAACAACGTGCACCTCAAAACGCTTGACTACCATTGCCACTCATCCTTATCCCATTGAGTTTGAGTGAGCGAGTTTTCATCAAGCATCTCGTCGTCGCCACGCTCCGCCATTGCGCGAAAAGCTGCCTCCCAGTTTTGACGCGGCTGACTTGTCGAGCGAATTACAATCTGGTTGTCCTGCGCTTCAAGTTCTACTTCCTCTGCCAAGTTGCTGCGCTCAAGAATCAACTTCGGGATACGAATGCCTTGCGAATTACCTATCTTTACGATCCGCGTTCTCATGAGTTACATTGTAATTACGCTCGAATGAGCCTGTCAAACAACACAGGCGAAAAGCAACCAAACATCCGCCTGCGAACAATATCAAAGCAAACCGGAGAAGATAACAGAGGAAAGGATGCTAAGGGGCGGGTCGAATGACTTGTTCGGCGGCGGTTTCGATTTCAAGATATTCCTGTTATGAATTTTACGCAAACCTCGATTGCCGATAACGTTTTCTGGCTTACTGTTCCAATTTTCTTCGTAAGGCGCGTCTTGTCTAACACTCTTAGCTGGTGACATAAAGCAACGGACTCGCTCGCCAAGCCTCCTTCACCTTTCGAGATTTGTACGCACGATGGCAAAGAAGCGCGACGCAAATTTGTTGTCAACGGGATGGCGAGAACCGTCGTTGTATATTTGTTGAGCACATCACTTTGGAGGATAAGAACAGGGCGAGTCCCAGCTTGCTCAGAACCGCGTGTCGGGCTAAGTTCCGCTACCCACAGGTCACCTCGCTTGACCGTCATCGAGTATCCTCATTTTCTAAATTTTCAGCATATTCAGACAAGCCTTCGTCGGCTAAAACCCGATCTTCATCCGCAAACTCGGCGTACAAAGCTGCTAATTGAGTTTCGTCAAATTGTGGAACGGGTTTGCTTCGAGAGCGAAATTTTAGAAATGCGAGATACTCAGCGACTTGTTTAAGTTCCGCTTCATTCAGAGTTTCAAGGTCTTCAGCAACTTGCTCTTTGATTGTCATAAATCATCCTCCAGATTCGCAAATATCTTATGCCAAGATAATCTGTTGGAGCAATGCGAAGCCGCCGAACGCCGGAATCGAGCCGCCACCTGCGAACGACATCCAAGCAAACCGGAGAAGATAACGGTGGAAAGGATGCTATCGGGCGGGCGGCTCGAATGATCTGTTCGGCGGCATCCTCACATAAAACGCATTGCGTTATTGATATTCCACATATC